>NZ_CDRJTB010000069.1:0-35443 GCF_976954365.1 Paenibacillus sp. Marseille-Q9583 | reverse complement strand
AAATTCTAACCCGCCGCCTAGATTCGACAGATGCACAAAAAGCTACGTCCAGACATAAGCTCATACGCACCTTATCCAAGCTTTAACCACTCTCGGTTATACGAGCTAGACTCTGCAAATCTGGGGCACTTATATCCTGCTTTATGCTTCTTCGACGCTATTTCGCCAATTCTGGGGTATTTATACCCCTCTTTATGCTTATACGACGCTATTTCACCAATTCTGGGGTATTTATACCCCTCTTTATGCTTATACGACGCCATTTCACCAATTCTGGGGGATTTATGCCCCTCTTTATGCTTCTTCGACGCTATTTCGCCAATTCTGGGGTATTTATACCCCTCTTTATGCTTATACGACGCTATTTCACCAATTCTGGGGTATTTATACCCCTCTTTATGCTTATACGACGCTATTTCACCAATTCTGGGGTATTTATACCCCTCTTTATGCTTATACGACGCTATTTCACCAATTTTGGGGTATTTATGCCCCTCTTTATGCTTATACGACGCCATTTCACCAATTCTGGGGTATTTATACCCCTCTTTATGCTTATACCACGCTATTTCACCAATTCAGGGGTATTTATACCCCTCTTTCCCCTTCATCGACGCTATTTTGCCAATTCTAGGGTATTTATGCCCCTCTTTATGCTTTTTCGATGCTATTTCACCAATTTCTGGGGTATTTATACCCCTCTTTATGCTTCTTCGACGCTATTTCACCAATTTCGGGGCACTTATATCCTGCTTTATACTTCTTCGACGCTATTTCACCAATTTTGGGGTATTTATACCCCTCTTTATGCTTCTTCGACGCTATTTCACCAATTCTGGGGTATTTATACCCCTCTTTATGCTTATACGACGCCATTTCACCAATTCAGGGGTATTTATACCCCTCTTTCCCCTTCATCGACGCTATTTTTCCAATTCTAGGGTATTTGTGCCCCTCTTTATGCTTTTTCGGCGTAACTTAGCTAATTCTACGGGTTTTATACCGTTCTTTCCCCTCCAATCGCCGAATCCCGTCATTTCTACGGGATTTATACCGTTCTTTCACCCTCCAATCGCCGAATCCCGTCAATTCTAGGGGATTTATACCGTTCTTTCCCCTCCAATCGCCCAATTCCGTCATTTCTTCGGGATTTATACCGCTCCCGCCCCACACCACCCAAACAACAAAAAAAGATGTCCGCAGCCAAAGGCTAACTGACATCTTTTTATTAAAGGGATTTAAAAAATGATTTTGAAAATCAGACCGGCTAATACCGCACTGATTGGAATCGTAATAAACCAAGTGACTACAATACGTCCAGCCACTCCCCATTTCACGGCAGAGAAGCGTTTTGCGGAGCCAACACCCAGGATTGCTGAAGTGATCGCGTGTGTGGAGCTGACTGGCAAATGAAGCAGTGTTGCCGAGAAAATAACGGAAGCCGCGGAAATATCAGCCGCGAAGCCGTTGATCGGCTCGATTTTGAAAATCTTCGTACCCATCGTCTTGATAATCTTCCAACCACCAATGGAGGTACCGAGTGCCATAGCCGTAGCCGCAGCAATCTTAACCCATAGAGGGATTACATCCATAGTCTCTTGGCGTCCTGATGTAACGAGGGCAAAGGTAATGATCCCCATCGCCTTCTGCGCATCATTCGTACCATGAGTAAACGACTGTAATGCCGCCGTCACAACCTGCATGGAACGGAAGCCCTTATTAACCGTATGTGGACTACGCTTTGCAAAAATCCATTTCAGGACTGTCATGATGATATAACCGATAACAAATGCAATAATTGGCGAGAAGATCAAGCCCTCGACAATTTCCACAAATCCGCCCCAGTTAATATGCGACGAACCTGCACCCACATATACTGCACCAGCCAAAGCGCCGATCAGTGCATGGGAGGAGGAGGACGGAATTCCGAGCCACCAGGTGATCAAATTCCAAATAATCGCAGCAATCAGCGTGGCTATTATGATATCCAGACCATTTTCCAGCAACGTGGGGTCTGTGATACTTCCGCCAATTTTCTTAGCTACACCTGTAAACATCAAAGCTCCGACAAAGTTCATCAGTGCCGCCATAATAATAGCTGTTCGAGGTTTTAACGCACGTGTAGAGACAGAGGTAGCAATCGCGTTGGCCGTATCATGGAAACCATTAATAAAGTCAAACGCAAGCGCGAGAAATATAACAATTCCAAGAATCCATATCGATGTTTCCATATTCTAGTACCCCTTATGAGTTGCGCATGATGATCGATTCCAACATGTTGGCTACATCTTCACATTTATCTGTAGTGGTCTCGAGTCGCTCATATAATTCCTTACGCTTAATCAGCTCAATCGGGTCCTTAACGGTTTCAAATAGAGCTTTGGTACAAATACGAAGGACTTCGTCCCCTTGATTCTCAAGGTCATTCAAACGGATCGTATATTCACGAATGGCCAGCAGCTTCTTCTGGGAAAGCAAATGAACCGCTTTTTGGATTTCATAAGCACACTGACGAAGGATTTCGGCAAATTGTACAATGTATTCATCCGGGTCAAGAAGGTTGTACATATAGAAACGTGAGGCAGATGCCTCCAAGCCATCAATGACATCATCCATGCTTGTAATCAAGTCCATAATGTCGTCACGCTCAAGTGGCGTAATGAACGTCTTGTTCAATTCCTTAATTACGGTGTGCGTGTAAGTATCACATTGGGATTCGTACTTCTTCATCTCTGCAGCGAAACCATCGACATTATTCTGGAGATCAGTGATATTCTGAGCAAAATAATCTGCAGCTTGGACAATGGTATCCGCCATATTTTCCAGCGTCTCAAAGAATATGTCCTTTTTTCTCAACTTCATTGTTTTAAACCCCTTTACATAATATTACCGTGAGTACAGAGTCACCCATATGTAAAAAGCATGAAAATGAATGACAACCCTTGTTATCTTAACATATCCGTAGAAGGTATAGAAGCTATAGAAATGAACTTTTTTACACTCTATTAACACTTACCCATAATTCCGAACACAAATCTGTATAACACTGGATATTCCGACTTTCTTAGGTTGCACTATCTGCTCCGCCGTATACCACATGACTGCTAAATGAAGGTGTATTAGGGACAACCAAAATATGGGTGATTCCTGGATACATTAGCTCTTCTTTACCATCCTTCACAAACCGAATCACATCACCTGGCTCACGCGACCATCTGCCCTTTGTGACCTGTCCCCGCTGAAAGAGCAGCGCTTCACCACCAAGCTCCACGTCAACCTGAAGTCTTCCAACATCATCAAGTACTTTATGATCGGAACCCATCACCATCACATTTGCAGCTTCTACTGGCTTATTGTTATTCAGATCCAAATGTGGTTTACCATTCACGTAACGCTGATAGGTCTGGAGCTGAGTATCGTATTTATAGTCAATTTTATAGCTTTTAAGTAAGAAGTTTACGTTAAACTCAGCGGCCTGTTCTCCGCCTGTTGGTATGTAATCTGGATTGTTAAAAAGATACCCTGGCACCTTCACACTTTTCTCATAACCCAGCTTCTCGGCACCTTCCCGCAGCTTCTCTGCATTACTGTAGAGATTATGAGGGGCTTTACGTGTTTTGTCCCGCCAGAAATAAGCTCCGGCACGACCGATTTCGTCCATATCTGCTTTTTTCTCTTTTTGCAAAATGGCATAAGCCGCGGGGCTCCCCCCGGCATGTACCGTCACACCACCGTAGCTCTCGCCAATATCGAGCAGATAAGGGCGAATACTGCGAATCGGTCCGATTTTGACCACTCCGGTATGACTTTGAAAAATACCAATTAACCGCGTAATGCCACCTTCAGCAAGGACCTCATATAAAATATCCGCTTCACTCACCCCCGATTGTGGCCGGGCCGCTGGAGCATTATTAATCATAACAGCTAAGGGACGTGGGAGACTGTTTTCAGAAACCGGAAGACCTGTTAATCCCGAAACAAGTTCAGCAGATGGATCTGCAGTAGGCGATGGCTGGATCGTTTCAATTGGCGCAGGATCTGCTGTAGGTTGCTGTGTCGGGGCAATTACATTATTTGCACTCTCTGTTCCGCAAGCGGAGAGCAATAGGGTACTTAGTACAATGGCAGATAATAGACGGGAAGAAGAGCAGTTTACTTTCATAAGCTTGTAGTTCCTCCTAAGCGTTTTATGTATCTTAACTGGTTTCTTCCATTTAATCACAGCCAGTCCCATTTGTCTTGATCCGCTTGCATCAAGTATGAACGACTTCAGCGTCCTTATTAGGACGATACACGTTTAAGCGAGAAATATAAGGATAATGCATAGCGTGAAACTTTTACTTTCTTATATTTTAAAAAAGGGCACAGCCGATCTCCGGCTGTACCCTGCGTGTATCTTATCCATTTAGTCTAGCTTCCAGCAATTGAGGCTTAATGTCCCATATTGATACGCTTGAAATATCCGCTCTGCCTTCCTGCTGCCATCCGCTGTTCCCATCGCATAAAAGAGAGGTGCGAAATGCTCTCTTCCGTAAGATGGAACCGCATCACGAACATGCGGAGCTTTTTTCTCATAAGCAAACAGTGAAGGTAAATCCCAAGATTCTAACCCCTTGGCAATCCATGCATCGAATTCAAGCGCCCACTCTTCAGGCTGATCACTTTCATTAAGCATCCGCAAATTGTGAACAAGTCCACCGCTTCCTATCAGCAGTATGCCTTCGTCACGCAGAGGGGCTAACATCCGCCCGATATTGTACTGTTCCTTGGGAGAAC
This sequence comes from Paenibacillus sp. Marseille-Q9583, assembly GCF_976954365.1. NCBI lineage: Bacteria > Bacillati > Bacillota > Bacilli > Caryophanales > Paenibacillaceae > Paenibacillus > Paenibacillus sp. Marseille-Q9583. The sequence goes on along the minus strand of NZ_CDRJTB010000069.1, from coordinate 30,667 downwards.
GTAGTGAATCGACGGATAAAGCGACTACCGGAATATCGGCTTTCGGAAACATTTTTTTCAGAATTACCCAGACTCCGTGATCGAGTCCTCGCCCCAAAACGGGCTGATGTGAAAGATTGTTACCCTTAAAGAGCTCGGAAATCCGCTTAGTTAGAGTTGGATCGCCTGGGGCTGGATAGGTCAGCGTATACATTTCTTCAGGGAATCCGTAGAAGTCGTGTTGTGTTTCATGCTTCTCATCCATGGTGAGTAGCTGTTCTGGGCTATCCCAGTGCGCTGAGAATACTACTATACCCCGTGGTGCTTCTAGTTCTTGACCAAGCCGCTCCAGAAAACGGGTATACTCGTTATCCTCCAGTGCGAGGAGCGGAGAACCGTGCGCGATAAAAAATGACGGTAATTTCATAGGATGCCAACCTCCATAACCCAGTATATGGTGTGCATCTTTATTTTACCGCTAATTTCAAGTTATTGCGAGTAAAGTCCATCACCTATATCATCCAATTTTGCCACTCTGTCTGCACATGCTCCTGTTCGTTCATCCACTCTCTTGTCCGCTTAAGCAGCTGCTGCTGTGCTGGCCCAGACGAAAAGGTATGATCACCTTGAAAAATGATCTCTTTATCGCATCGTCCCTCAGGACGCGTCCAGAATAATTTCTGGTAAAGAAATGCATAATCCACGGGGATGACATCATCAGACGTACCATGAATGACGAGCACATCACCACTGAATTTACTAGCCTCTTGGAAAGGCTGGAAGGCCGCCAAAGAATTGAAATATACCGGTGTGAACGAGTAGCCCACATAATCCGCTGATCCATTCTTCACCGATCGATCATACGCCTCCCGCCCTACAATTTTCACAATATCATTGAAGGGGTAACCCACGGAGGCCCACAGCACGAGATTCTTCACGCGGCGATCACGAATACTGGTCAGAAGCGCAACCGCCCCACCCAGACTGTGGCCAATCAGCGTCACACGCTGTGGGTCCACATCGGCAGAGCTAATTCCGTAATCGAGCACCGCTCTAGTCTGAGCGATCATCGACTCCATATCCTCCCCGCCGTAATTACCGCTGCTCTCGCCGCAGCCCGCATAGTCAAATCGAATGACCATATACCCGTCTTGCGCCAGTTCACGAGCTGCCTTGACAAAGATCCGATCAACACCAATCCGGTTACCGACAAATCCATGGCAGATTACAGCTAATGGCAATCTGTCCTTGCAACGTATGGAAGTTCCCTTCTCTTTACTCGGATAATGGATGCTCGCTGTCAATTCTTCGCCGTTATGCCGGATTACAATATTCCGTTCCATTGCCGTAACCTCCTATATTTAATCATTATTTTAATTTATTAGAATTCCGATTAACTTAGTGTGAATTATATTCTTATTATAAAGATTTCGCTCATATTGTCAACAGGAACGGGACAGATCCTAGTAATTTGCAAGAGCAAATTCGGCGTATAAAGCGGAACGTCAAACAGCCAGTCTCCACAATAATGTAGACTGGCTGTTTTTCAATCACGAGATGTGCTTCCAGGGCCGTCAATCAATCATAGCTGTCGTTAAACATTTCATGGGTTTCTTGACTGCCTTCCCAATCCTTAAGCGCGCCCTCTGTTGCTGGTTCTTCCGTGGAATTCCACATGCTGAATCCATCAGAGCCGCCCCAATCCCCCATTGAATGATTGGGCGTAGGCTCAGAACCGTTGCCCATGACTGTTCCCTGTTCCTTCTTGTTCTCATGTTCCATAAAGCTCCCAACCTTTCCCAAAGCTATATTGATCAAGCAACAACATTATCAGTGTTCACTCTTATAAAAGGATTATGCATAGGAAAATAGAAATGCTTGTCCTTGCGCTGACCTGTCAGGCAAACGTATACTCTAGGTTAAAGACTATACCGATTAACACTATTGGAGGTTTACATCCACATTATGAAAGTGAAAGATATGATTAAGGAAAATAACGCCCTGCGCGAGCAGATGACGCCTTTCAATCGATCCTATTTTGAAGATATGATCCTAACGATGCGGGCCAGTCGGGTAGAAGCTCTCCGCGCTGAAGAACTTTTACTAGATGCAGCCAAGCTGCTTCTGAAAGAACAAAAGAAAGGAAAAAATGCCAAACAGGTGTTTGGCGAGAATCCGGATGATTATTTTAAAGAGATCATAGACAGCGTTCCCACACGCCCGGCGCGTAGCAAATGGAACTATTACTTAATGATTCCCTGCGCGGCTCTAACCTGTTTGTTCGGGATCTTAGCTATAGGGGGACTCTTCTTGCAATGGACTAACGGATCCTCCGGGATGTTCGGAGAGATTAGCCTCTTCACCCTCTTCGCTGTGGGGGCAGGTTCCATTATCTTGATCGAACTTATTATGAAATGGTTAACCTCCTTGTCTGAGGGGGATGCACCTAAAGCCAAGCCCTTTGATATCAAAGGCCTTGGCGTCTATATCGGAATCGCCGTAGTTGCCGTATTCATTGGCTTGTACCTCGACCGATTGTTTCCGGTCATTACTTTATCCCCGTGGGTAAGCTTAATTGTTTCCCTGATTGGGGCAATTGGACTTAAGTTTATATTTTTTAGAAAATAAAAGTCATGCTCCACCCATATTTCATCCGATAGACAGGGGGAACTTTCATGAATAAGAAGCAATATATTCTCTATTCTGTTCTAGCAGTAACATTGGGACTAGGCGCGGTACCTATAGGTACGATTCAAGCAGAAGGCGCTGCCAGCCCTCCTGTGGGAAGCACTAAGGCAAATCCTTTGACAGTAAACAACAATCATGCGGAGGCTATCTATAAAGCAGCATTGCCGCTGTTGTCTTCCTCTAACAAGTTACCCGAAGCTATTAAATATTTGAACGCCAATATGTATGCGGTAGGTTCGTATCGTGCCACGATAATGACACTGAAGCTTGAGAATTTGCACAAGGCGGCGCTTCCGGCATGGGAGAGCAAATTCAGTACCAGCAATGTCCAGCGGAAGCTCACCGCCATCTATAAGGCTGGCGCTAGTATGAAGACCCTTGCTGATGCCACAGAAGATCTCACTCTGCGCACCCTGCTGAAGAGTGCCAGCGAAAATGGATATAAACTGGAGACCGCGGAAGGCACTTTTTTCCCGGTGATCGATTATGAGGCTTACCGCAAATATAAGCTTTATGTCACTGACGATATCAGCGCGTATCTATCCATTATGGCTACGGAATCTGATCTGCCCTCCTCCAAGGATAACGGGCTGGTCATTGGTTGGACCGATGTAGCTGCGCGAGCACTTTCTCAAGAGCAATTCATTCAAAATTATCCGAAATCGAACCGAATCTCAGCCGTGAAATCCTTATATTCTACCTACGTTAACAATACGTTTTACGGCCAGAATAACACGCCCCTATTCCATTATGACAATCTTGAAATGGACTTAGAGGCGCAGAAAGCCTACTCTAGCATTCTCACCAAGAATAAAGACAATAGCCCTTTCCTGCAGAAACTAGAAGGCTTCATGAAATTAATGAAGGACAAAGATTATAAATTAACTGATGAAGTCGAACAATACCGTAAGACTGAATTACCTCTCTAGTATGATATACAAAAGGCCCGTCCCTATTCATTCTGGGACGGGCCTTTCTGTGTTCATTAACGAAATGATTAAAGTGATGAAAGAAATTAAATAAGGATGTTAAAGAGATTGGAATCCTTATTGATTTCTACATAATCTACACCCTTCTGCTGCATCCGTTCGATAAGTGGTTCATATGCTTCAATGGACAATAGCTCTATGCCTACAAGCGCGGGACCATTCTCCTTATCATGCTTCTTGATGTACTCGAAACGGGTAATATCATCCTCTGGACCGAGGATTTCGTCCAAGAATTCACGCAGGGCACCTGCCCGTTGTGGGAAGTTCACCATGAAGTAGTGCTTTAAGCCTTCGTAAATCAGTGACCGCTCTTTGATCTCCTGCATACGGTCAATATCGTTGTTCCCCCCACTAATGATACAGACAACCGTCTTCCCGCGGATTTGATCACGGTACTGATCAAGTGCTGCGATAGGTAAGGAACCCGCTGGCTCAACCACTATAGCATTCTCGTTATATAGCTCCAGAATGGTGGTACAAGCCTTGCCTTCAGGCACCATCACGATGTCATCCAGATGCCGGGAACAAATATCATAAGTCAGTCCGCCAACGCGCTTTACAGCCGCTCCGTCCACGAACTTGTTAATTTCTTTTAGCGTTACCACTTCTCCAAGCTTGATCGCTTCAGTCATTGAAGCAGCACCAAGCGGTTCCACACCAATCAACTTAGTGGATGGACTCACCGTCTTCACATAAGTGGCTATTCCTGCTGCCAAACCGCCCCCACCAATCGTTACGAACATAAAATCCGCAGGATGATCCAGGTTCTCCATCACTTCCATCGCTATCGTTCCATTGCCTGCAATAATTCTCGGCTCATCAAACGGGTGGATCAACGTCATACCATGGTCTATACAAGCTTGCAGCGCTTCATCATAAGCATCATCGAAAGTATCGCCCTTCAGAATGACCTCAACAAACTCGCCGCCGAACCGCCGTACTTGTTTAACCTTCTGGTTAGGTGTTGTGCTTGGCATATATACCTTGCCCTTAATTCCAAGTGCCTTGCAGGAATAGGCTACACCTTGTGCGTGATTTCCTGCACTCGCGCAGACAATACCTTTGGCTCTATCTTCTGCGGATAGACTACGAATCATATTATAAGCTCCGCGGATTTTAAAAGAACGGACAATCTGCAAATCTTCGCGTTTCAAATATACATCGCAATCATACTTGGCCGATAGTACGGCATCACGCTGTAGTGGAGTCCGGATGATGACCTCCCGTAGTACGTGATGAGCCCGTACGATATCTTCCATTCCTACGATTCGGTCTTCCTCTTCTCTCATAACCCTCTCGCCTCACTATCATCTATTCATTCTACTTCTTGTAAACATACTCTCCCAAAGACATTTTTTCAAGCATTGTCCGCTGGACGCAATACAATTAATGATGCAAATTTTATACTTTCTTATATTAAAAAAAAGACTACAGGAATCTCCCATAGCCTCTTTAAGTTCATGTACGTCCAAGATCTGAATTCTACTACTACTAATCCTGTTGCTTCAGCATCCACTTCAGCAGATCAGGTAGGCTTGTCCACAGACGCGAGTGTACAATCACATATTCAATAGCTTCATTAGCGTCGCCCATTCCCACAAAATCCGGAAGGTTGTGCGGCAATCTTTTGATCCCTAACAAATAATCCGGCACATGCTTGTTCACATTCCGCGCTACGCGGTACAACATTTTCAGTTGGGAAGTAATCCCATTCTTCTTATATTCTAAGACCATTCGGTCGTAAGCTACTGTCGCCGCTGCATCATTGCCGAACTTTTCCAGCACCTTTTCTGTCTTCTTGAGCTTGTTGGTGTAGAGATACGCAGCCGTCAAAAGGTAACGCGCACCTGTGTTATCTTCAGGATTCAGCTCTAAAATGTGCTCAAGTACTTTTTGTGCTTCTTCTGCATTTCCGCTAAACCAACAAGAGTCAGCGTAGCTTTTGCAGATTCGAATGTATGGACGAGTCTCGTGGAGGCCCCAGAAATGTCCTTTGTTCTCAGCGAAAAAAGCTTCTCCAAGCTCACGTTCACCTGCATCCATCCCTGCTTTTAGAAAAGCACGGGCATCTGCTTCATTCTCTGCTTCCTCAGCCAAAATGAGATAAGCATCCGGACTGTCCGGATAAACTTCTAGTGCAGCTTCAGCTAACTGTATCCGTCGGTTGGATGAATTGGTTTGCATAGCCTTTTGTAATAGCGCTTGCTCCTGATCCTTCGGACTGCCTGAGATATTCAGCAAAAGTAATTCTTCTTCCGCACCACCCATGCCGTATTCCTCAATATAATTGAGCATCTCTTTGACTTTTCTAGAGATGGTAGGCGTAGTAACCTCATGTTTGGCAGCAAGATCCGCTTGTGTTAGGGAGAAGCCATATTCCTCAGACAAAATAAATTCGATCGCCGCGCAGAAAGAGCCCATTTTCTTCACAGCAGGCTTAGTCTTACGGGAATAACCATTCCACAGAACTAGAGCTTCCCAAATAAGCTCTCTGTCATAGCTTTCTCTCATGCTCTCAATAAGTTGCAGCGCCAGTTGTTCATGTGCTGGATGCTCCCAATTCAGATCACGTGACACTTTTTTTCTGAGCGTAGCAAGAGTTAGCTTCACTTCAGGTTGTGCTACGGGCTCCTGTTTCTCAGCCACAGTCTCGCTAGCTGCCGCTTCTTCCTTGTTTACAAGTTGCATGATGGACTCTACTGCAGAAGTTTCTTTACCAAGGCAGCATTTCTTATATTTTTTCCCGCTTCCGCAAGGACACAAGTCATTTCTTCCAATCTTACTCAAAACGAATTCCTCCTTAAATCTGTGAGTAGCCATTCGCCATAAGCGTATCGCTAGTATGCACTATAAGTATCATCATTTCCAGGCACGAGGCATCCTTTATAAGGTTACTTCACAAAGTCTGAAGGACTCCGATTTAAAAGGGCCTTCCCATGATCGGAAAGACCCTTATCTGTATATATCCGCACATTTTCCCCCGTACGTGTAGTATTATAGCACTTCTTCTATCACTTGTCAGTCCTTTTTTAGGACTTTAAGCGCAAAAAATGCTAGATACAGTTCTTTATCCTTATACCAAAGCTTTCATAGCGATGTCGCTGCGGCTTTGTTTTCCGGAAAAAGAAATTCCTTCGGCCCTAGCGTAAGCTGCAGCACGAGCTTCAGCAATCGTAGCACCTAGGCCTACCACGCCTAGTACCCGACCACCATTCGTCACCCAGCTTCCGTCTTCACCACGCGCCGTACCAGCATGGAAGATCAGCCCTCCTTGGCTGTCTTCAAGACCTTCAATCGGTACACCCTTTGGATAAGGGCCTGGATATCCTCCCGAAGCGAGAACTACGCATACAGCCGCTTCGTCGCTCCATTCAATGTCGATATCTGCAAGTCTACCCTCTGTGACCGCCAGAAAGATTTCTAGCAAGTCGCTCTTGAGTCTAGGCAACACGACCTGAGTCTCAGGATCACCGAAACGAGCATTAAACTCAATCGTCTTTGGTTTCCCCTCAGGAGAAATCATCAGTCCCGCAAATAGTACACCGCTAAAGGGACGACCTTCGTCCACCATCGCTTTTGCCGTCGGCTTAATGATGGTCTCGATCGCTTCTTGGATAATAGCCTCATCAATATGTGGTAAAGGCGAATAGGTACCCATTCCGCCGGTATTAGGACCTTTATCCCCATCAAATACGGGCTTATGATCCTGGGCAGCAGCCATAGGACGTACCGTCTCTCCATCGACAAAAGCCAGAATCGACATTTCCTGTCCAGCTAGAAATTCCTCAATAACAACCTGAGCGCCTGCCTCACCGAATACCTTAGTGACCATAATATCAGCGAGCGCTTGCTCTGCTTCTTCCAACGAATAAGCAACCGTCACGCCTTTTCCTGCAGCTAGACCATCTGCCTTGATTACGATCGGCAGCGGCTGTTCCCGCAAATAAGTTAGCGCAGCTTCATAGTCGTCGAACTTCTCATAGGCTGCTGTCGGAATATTATATTTATGCAAAAGATCCTTCATAAAGGTTTTGCTGCCTTCGATCTCTGCCGCATTCTTGCGTGGGCCAAACACAGGAATATCCTGTGCTTCAAAAGCATCCACAATCCCAGCAGCAAGCGGATCATCTGGACCGATTACAACAAGACCTACTTCCTTCTCTTTCGCAAAAGCCGTCAGACGATCGAACTCAAATACTCCGATCGGCACACATTCGGCTAACTGCGCAATCCCGGCGTTGCCGGGTGCGCAATAGATTTTACCTGCCTTGTGGCTTTGGGATAGACTCCAAATCATCGCATGTTCCCGGCCGCCGCCGCCAACCACTAAAATATCCATCCGAATATGATCCTCCCAGTGCTCTAGTGTTTGAAATGACGGACGCCTGTGAAGACCATAGCAATACCATACTCATTAGCGACCTTAATCGACTCTTCGTCTTTAATGGAGCCGCCTGGCTGAATCACTGCAGTGATTCCTGCTTTAGCTGCCATTTCAAGCGTATCGCCCATGGGGAAGAACGCGTCGGAAGCGAGCACGGCTCCCTTAGATTTTTCACCAGCTTGTTCGATTGCAATTTTAGCTGCACCAACGCGGTTCATCTGTCCTGCACCTACGCCAACGGTCATATCATCAGCAGCCAGCACAATCGCATTAGATTTCACATGCTTAACTACTTTCCATCCGAACAACAATTGTTTCAATTCTTCCTCGGTTGGTTTACGGTCCGTAACAACTTGTAGATCATCTGGATTCACAGAGTGCACATCGCTCTCCTGTACAACCATTCCTCCATCAATAGAGGTGACTACAAAGCTGCTCTTACGCGAACTAGCCGTACTAAGATTACCGATTTTGAGCAAACGGAGATTCTTTTTCTTCGTAAGGATTTCCAGTGCTTCTTCCGTAAAGCCTGGTGCTAACACGATTTCGAGGAAAATATCTTTCAGCAGGTTCGCTGTGTCTGCATCAATAATGCGATTTGCTGCTACAATCCCACCAAAGATAGAAGTTGGATCCGCGTTGTAAGCTTTTTGATAAGCTTCGTATACACTTTCACCCACACCTACACCACAAGGGTTCATATGTTTAACCGCTACTACAGCAGGCTCTTCAAATTCTTTCACGATTTGCAACGCTGCGTTAGCATCGTTGATATTGTTATAAGACAACTCTTTGCCGTGCAGTTGTTCAGCCGCAGTGAGTGTATCCAGTGCCGCCAATGGCTTGCGATAGAACGCAGCTTTTTGATGCGGATTCTCGCCATAACGTAGATCCTGAATTTTCTCATAAGTCACGGTGTAGCGCTCTGGTAGAGGCTCGCCAGTAACGTTAGCCAAATAATCGGAAATCAAGGCATCGTAAGCCGCCGTATGACGGAATACTTTTGCCGCAAGACGTTTGCGTGTTTCTAGCGTTGTATCTCCACCTGCGCGGACCTCTTCAAGTACAGTAGCGTAGTCATTAGCATCCACCACTACACTCACAAAAGCATGGTTCTTCGCCGCAGAACGCAGCATCGTAGGTCCGCCGATATCGATATTCTCGATGGCTTCCTCGTAGGATACGTCAGGTTTTGCGATAGTTTCCGCGAACGGATACAAATTCACAACAACCAGATCGATGTAGTCCAGACCAAGCTCCTTCATTTGACGCGTGTGCTCCTCGTTATCACGAACCGCAAGCAATCCGCTGTGTACAGCAGGGTGCAAGGTTTTGACACGTCCGTCCATGATTTCTGGGAATCCTGTCACATCGGAAATCCCGATAACTGGAACACCTTCTTTAGCCAAAAGCGTGCTTGTTCCACCTGTAGAGATGATTTCTACGCCTAATGCAGACAACTCGCGGCAAAAATCCACGATACCTTGTTTATCTGATACGCTGACTAGCGCTCTTTTGATACTCACTTTGAATAGTCCTCCTTCAGGTTGTACGTGCGATTTAATACAAGAAGTAACGGCTATGCCGTCCTTTTTGGGACGGTTTCCATTTCTTCGAGAAATATAAGACATAAAGTATGCTGTGAAACTTATACTTTCTTATATTTTGAAGAAAAGCCACAACGCGACACATAACGCCGCTTATGCAATATTTCCCGAGAAATACCCTGAAACATCTCGGTCTGTCACCAAATGTCGATCCAAAACTTCGAATGGCTGCGGTACAGCTTACTTTTCGCGGATAATCGTCTTTCTTCCACTCAGTTCCACTTTCCCGCTGGCAAAAGCGCCAACCACTTGGGGATACAGCTCATACTCAACCTTATGAATACGTTCTGCCAACGAATCCGCCGTGTCGTTATCCTGCAGGGCTACGCTGCGCTGAGCAATAACAGGCCCGGTATCCATACCTCCATCGACAAAATGCACAGTAACACCCGTCAGCTTCACGCCATAATCCAGCGCTTGTCCGATTGCATCTTTTCCTGCAAAAGCAGGCAGCAGCGATGGATGAATGTTAATAATTCGTCCAGCATACGGCGTTAAAAGCACTGGCGTAATAAGACGCATGTATCCTGCCAGCACAACCAGCCCGATTTCCCGCCGCTGAAGCTCTGCTACAATCTCTGCTTCGTAGAGTTCACGGCTGGCGAAGTCTTTTGGCCGCAGCAAGAGGGCGGGAATGCCCGCATCCTCCGCTCGCCTTGCTACAGGTGCCTCCGGTTTGTCGGATACAAGCAACTCAATATTGCCCTCACCAAGCAAGCCTGCTCTCTGTGCATCGATTAGTGCAGCAAAATTACTGCCTTGCCCAGAAGCAAAAACAGCGATTCGACTCCATTGCATCACACTTCAGCTCCAGTAAAGGTTACTTTGCGTTCCCCTTCTGTCACTTTACCAATGATATAAGCCTCTTCTCCGCTCGCTTTGAGCAGTTCAAGAGCATGTTCTCCATCAGCGCTACTTACTACCAGAACAAGTCCAATTCCCATATTAAAAGTAGTAAACATATCACGGTTGCTTACGTTTCCTTTGTTCTGCATCAATCCGAAGATCGGCAGAATCGGCCACGATCCGTAATTAATCTCCACATCTACACCGTCAGGCAATACGCGCGGGATATTCTCGATGAATCCGCCACCCGTAATATGTGCCATCCCTTTCACCGGAAGCTGCTCCAAGAGCGCCAGCAAAGGCTTCACATAAATCTTAGTTGGTGCAAGAAGTACATCCACAAGCGGAGCTCCAAGCTCCGGAAGCACATCATTCAGGCCATAGCCATCTTCCTCAAGCAAAAGCTTACGCACCAGTGAGAAGCCGTTGCTGTGCACGCCGCTAGAAGCTAAACCAATCACTGTGTCTCCAGCAGCGATGTTAGCGCCTGTTACCAGCTTCGCTTTGTCAGCTACGCCAACTGTGAACCCAGCGATATCGTACTCGCCCGCCGAATACATACCTGGCATTTCAGCTGTTTCGCCGCCGATCAGCGCACAACCTGCTTGGTGACAGCCCTCTGCGATTCCTGCTACGATCGCTTCGATTTTCTCCGGCACGACTTTGTCGCAAGCCAGATAATCGAGGAAAAATAGCGGCTCCGCGCCTTGCACTACAATGTCGTTCACGCACATAGCTACAGCATCGATCCCAATCGTGTCATGGCGATCCGCAGCAAACGCGATCTTAAGCTTCGTGCCTACACCATCAGTTCCCGATACGAGCACTGGCTCTTCATATTTATCCTTATTGAGGCCAAACAGCGCTCCGAACCCGCCAAGATCCGTCATTACTTCTGGACGGTAAGTACGTTTTACGTGCTTTTTCATGCGTTCTACCGCTTCATTACCAGCCGCAATATCCACTCCGGCGTTTTTATAAGCTTCCGACACTTGGGACACCTCATCTTTTAATTAGTTTAGAGCGCGTTTGCGGGGGCATTCGGGATTTGTCTGGTGGTTATAGGGGAGCTACTACAAGGAATGTTTGGACTTCCGATCGCTGTTATGTTTGGATTTCCTGATTTAAACCGCTCATCGCGGTAGAAATCCAAACATAAAGGCGAACGCTAACGCTTCTACAGTTCCAAACTTCCTCTCCATAACTCCCTCTAACCACCGGGTTCAACCCTACTGCAAGCCGCAGTGCGCTCCTTGCACACAGACCTCAAGACCTCGGTGCATGAGCTGCGCCATGCACCTCCTTAGCGAAACAAGCGACGAGCTTGGCGAGCCAGTCCCGGCGGCGATATGCAGCCGGGGGGCGGAGCGCCGTAAAGCGTGTCCCGTCCGTGCGTAGCACACAGGGACAAAGCGAGCACTCGTACCCAAGTCTTCTTAGCAAGTTATAACCCAACTCCTACCGCCGAGCTTTCGGGTGGCCGGAGGGCAGGAGCCCTTTGGAATCCCCCTTTGCAAGGGGGACTTAGGGGGATGTCAACACGAGCAGCCGTCTTTTTCTTCCCCGCCAAAATCAACCTGCGTCGGGTAATCATTATCGAAGCAGGAAAGGCATAGCCCGCCTTTGTAATCATCTTTGTTGTGACCACCAATGGAAGTGATTAAGCCCTCTGGTGACAAGAATGCCAAGGAATCGGCGTTAATCTCTTCGCACATTTCCGCAATGGACTTGTAGGACGCGATGAGATCGCGGCGGTCTGGGGTATCAATGCCGTAGAAACAAGGATTCTTGAAGGGCGGCGATGTAATCCGCACATGTACTTCAACGGCTCCCGCTTCACGAAGCAGATTGACGATCCGACGTGAAGTTGTACCACGCACGATGGAATCATCGATCATGACAACACGTTTGCCATCGACCACACTGCGCACGGCGCTTAGCTTCATTTTCACACCTTGCTCACGCAGCTCTTGGCTCGGCTGGATGAAGGTCCGGCCTGTATACTTATTCTTGATGAGCCCAAGCTCATAAGGAATGCCCGTCTGCTCCGCAAATCCAATCGCTGCCGAGATACTTGAATCCGGTACACCAGTTACGAGGTCAGCATCTACGAAAGCTTCTAATGCCATTCGGCTACCCATCCGCTTACGGGCGGTGTGCAGGTTAGCGCCATTCATATCACTGTCTGGGCGAGAGAAGTAAATATACTCCATCGCGCACAGCGCTTTACGTTTGGGCTCGGTAAAACGGTCCTCTAACAAGCCATTTTTATCAAGCACGAGCAGTTCGCCAGGTTCGATATCGCGGACTAACTGTGCTCCGATCACTTCTAATGCGCAAGATTCGGAAGCAAAAATATAGGCGTCACCGATCCGTCCCATTACAAGCGGACGCAAACCATGGGAATCCGAAGCGACAATTAATTTGTCATTCGTCATAAGCAGAAAAGCAAACCCGCCAACCAGTTGTTTTAGCGCATCCTTAGCCGCTTCAACAAAATCCTTAGACGAACGCGCAATCAGATGCGCGAGCACTTCTGTATCACTTGTAGTTTGGAAGATCGATCCGCTTTGCTCAAGCTGCTTACGAATCAACGGTTCATTTACTATGTTACCGTTCGTAGCAATCGCCAAATCACCGTCACGATATTTGAATACGAGCGGCTGTGCATTGGTTAAGCGGCTGTCTCCGCTGGTGGAATAACGTACATGACCAATGGACATGTCTCCCACTAGTGAGGCAATTTTGTCCTTGTCGAATACTTCTTTTACTAACCCCATCCCGCGGTGATAGTTGAAATCACGACCATCCGCTACGCAGATGCCCGCACTTTCTTCCCCACGGTGCTGTAAGGCGTGCAAGCCGTAATAAGACATGGACGCCGCTTCCGGGTGTCCGAAGACCCCGAAAACGCCGCATTCTTCTTTTAATGTGTCAAAAATATCTCCCGAGCCCGTTCCTTCATTGTAAAAGTCACCAGTCCACAGGATAGGAGTCTCCTGCTCTTTCCCGGTCTTTATTTCATAAGACATGGAATAGCATCCTCCCAAACGAATTTTAGGTTCGCTACAGCTTCATCTAATACGGATGCACCGTCCAGATTTACGCGCAGTCTGTCTCCACCTACAGTTCCGATGATTTCTACTGGTACGCCGCTGGCAGCAATCGCTGCTTTCAGCTCTTCCGCACGTTCAGGCGCTGCCGTCAGCACGATACGTGATTGGCTTTCGCTGAACAACGCTACATCGGATCTAAGTCCATTAGCAGATAGTTCAACGTTCGCACCAACGCCACCGCTGATACAGCTCTCTGCAAGTGCTACAGCAAGGCCGCCTTCGGACAAGTCATGTGCCGAACGCACCAGACCACCGCGAATCGAGCTAAGCACTGCGCTCAGCAGTTTTTTCTCAGTAGCCAAATCCAATGCTGGAGGACGGCCTTCCGTTACACCATGAACGGCATATTGAAATTCACTACCACCAAGCTCAGCTTTTGTTACGCCTAGCAAAAGGATGGAATCTCCTTCTTGTTTGAAGCCTTGAGTCGTAATATGATCCGTATCCGTTACTAAACCAACCATGCCGACAACCGGTGTTGGGTAGATGGATCCCGTCGTATTTTCGTTATAAAGACTGACATTCCCACCGATAACCGGAGTATCCAGCACACGACAAGCTTCAGCCATACCATCAACCGCACGCTCCATTTGCCAGAACACATCAGGTTTCTCAGGGTTTCCGAAGTTTAAGTTATCTGTAATAGCTAGCGGTTCAGCACCGGAACAAACGATGTTACGTGCCGCTTCGCTGACTGCAATCCGTCCGCCCACTTCAGGATCAAGATAAACATAACGCCCGTTACAGTCCGTGGTCATCGCAAGTCCTTTACGTGTACCATGAATGGTAACTACAGCCGCATCAGATCCAGGTCGAACAGCCGTACTAGTCCGCACCATGTAATCATATTGGTTGTATACCCAAGCTTTGCTTGCTACGGTTGGTGATCCAAGCACTGTACGCAGTGCGCTGCCCAGATCTGTAACTTCCGCGTAACGAAGCGTATCTACCGATTCATTTTCTACATAATAAGCAGGAACCTCAGATGGTTTGTTATACACTGGACACTCATCCACGAGCGCCGTTACAGGCATGTCGCCAACAACCTCACCGTGATGATACAGCTTCAAGCGACCATCATCCGTTACTTTTCCGACCTTACAGCAGATTACACCCCAGCGATCAAAAATCTCTTGCGCCTGAGCTTCATCCTTCGGTTCTACTACGAACAACATCCGTTCTTGCGATTCCGAAAGCATCATTTCATAAGGGGTCATGCCGTCTTCACGTTGTGGCACCTGATCAAGATACAGCTCCAAACCATTACCAGCTTTACTTGCCATCTCGGCACTAGAGCAGGTAAGTCCAGCCGCACCCATATCCTGAATCCCAATAACGATGCCGCTGTCGATTAACTCTAGACAAGATTCCATAACGAGCTTCTCCATAAATGGATCGCCTACTTGTACAGCTGTACGTTTAGCTTCTGACTCTTCACTTAGTTCCACGGATGCAAAAGTAGCCCCATGAATCCCATCACGTCCAGTAGGAGGACCTACGTAGAAGACTGGGTTCCCTACACCTTTAGCGACACCGCGCTGAATTTTATCATGATCAATTAGACCGACACACATTGCGTTAACAAGCGGGTTACCGTCATAGCTATCATCGAACATGATTTCGCCGCCCACGGTTGGAATCCCGATACAGTTACCATAACCAGCAATACCCGACACCACATGCTCGAACAAATATTTCACGCGATCGCTTTCCAGCTTGCCGAAACGCAAGGAATTCAGCAGTGCGATAGGTCTTGAGCCCATGGAAAAAATATCACGAATGATACCACCTACGCCTGTTGCCGCACCTTGAAAAGGTTCTACCGCTGAGGGGTGGTTATGACTTTCGATTTTGAATACAACCGCTTGGTTGTCTCCGATATCTACAATCCCTGCGCCCTCGCCAGGTCCCATCAGGACACGTGGTCCAGTAACTGGGAAACGTTTCAACAATGGCTTAGAGTTCTTGTATGCACAGTGTTCGGACCACATTACGCTGAATACGCCGATTTCAGTATAGTTCGGCAAACGTCCCATAAAAGACTTGATGAGCTCATATTCGCTGTCCGACACACCGAATTGGCTGTAAATTTTCTGCTCTGCGATCTGTTCTGCGGTCGGTTCCTTAACGGATACTTGCTGCGTCATGACGATCCCTCCAAGTCTTCAGTATAGATGTGAACATTCGTTTGCCATCTTCAGATCCGAGCAAGCTGTTAACTGCACGCTCAGGGTGAGGCATCATGCCGACTACATTCCCCTGTACATTACTAACACCCGCAATATCAGCTACAGAGCCGTTAGGATTATCGCTATATGTGAACACAATCTGATTGTTAGCTTTCAGTTCTGCTAAGGTCTCTTCATCACAGTAGTAGTTTCCTTCGCCGTGAGCGATTGGGATGATGATTTCTTCATCCTTAGCATAATCAATAGTAAATGGGGTTTCGTTATTAACAACCTTAAGCACTGTATCATGACAACGGAACTTCATGGACATGTTACGACGCAGCGCGCCTGGCAACAAACCAGCCTCAGTAAGAATTTGGAACCCATTGCAAATGCCTAGCACGAATTTCCCTTGCTCTGCTGCTTTAGCAACTTCAGCCATTACAGGAGCAAATCTTGAAATCGCGCCACAGCGCAGGTAATCACCATATGAGAATCCGCCTGGAACCAAAATGCAATCATACGCCGACAAATCTGTCGCTGTATGCCACACATAATCGACTGGTTCGCCGAGACTGTCCTCTACCGCCTTGTAGCAATCAATATCACAGTTAGAGCCTGGGAAGACAAGTACAGCAAATTTCATGTCGTTTAGTCCTCCAATTCGTAGCGGTAATCCTCGATCACCGTGTTGGCAAGTAGCTTTTCGCACATTTCCTTGAGACGCACTTCTGCTTCAGCACGGTTATCCGTGTCCAAAGTCAGCTCCATATATTTCCCAATACGCAAACTTTCAACTTCTTGAAAACCTACCGAATGAAGTGCTCCTTGCACTGCTACACCTTGTGGATCGAGAACGCTCTTCTTAATGGTGACATATACCGTCGCTTTTAACATATGCTTGTAGTTCCTCCTAAATTTTTATGTGTATATACTTTCTGAAAGCTGAAACTCTACTAAAAGTAACTCTAGCTTTAAAAACATACACTTCATTTATTCCCATGAGTAAACACACAATGTTGAGCTATAAAGACTTGCCAGTAAGACGATGATAAATGTCCAGATAACGGCGTGTTGTTTCTTCAACTACTTCTAGTGGAAGTGGATCAGGTTTGCTATTTTTATCCCAGGAGGATGCAGATAGATACGTACGAACAGGTTCTTTATCCATACTATCAATTTCGATATCAAGAGCGTATTTGTCCTTGGCCCAGAAACGTGAAGCATCCGGTGTAAAAATCTCATCAATCAGAATCACCTTGCCATCCAGCAAGCCGAATTCAAATTTGCAATCTGCTAGAATGATTCCCCGCTCAGCACAATACTCTCTGGCAAAAGAGAACAATTGCAAGCTCTTCTCCTGCAGCTCGAGTGCCAGATCAGCACCGATTAGCTCCTGCATCTTTTCAAAAGGAATATCCTCATCATGACCTACATCGTTTTTAGCCGCTGGGGTAAAGATTGGCTGTGCCAGCAGCGCATTTTTACGCAAGTTCTTAGGAAGCTCAATACCATTCACTTTGCCCGTTTCTTGATACTGTCTCCAGCCCCCACCGGTAATGCACCCACGCACAACACATTCGATATCGATGCGCTCTGCTTTGCGTACCACCATAACACGGTTTCTGAGAGCTTCCTTGTCCTTAACGATATCTCCCAGCAGATCCACATCGATATGAACGACATGATTCTCCATTAGCCCTTTGGTCTTTCCGAACCAGAACGCACTCAGACGGTTAAGCACATTACCCTTTTCAGGTACCGCTGGGTCCAGCACATAGTCAAAAGCAGATATCCGATCCGTGACGACGATCAGTACATTCTCCCCTAAATCGTATAGCTCACGAACCTTCCCTTTATAGAGCAGCGGCGCATTGATGAGTTCCACGGCTGTGGATACGGCCGACGATGTCATGACCTTTCCTCCCTTGAACTAATGATCCTTCTGAATAAGTATCTGGTCTCAACAGCGTAATTCCGAGGAATGTTTGGACTTCCGATCGCTGTTATGTTTGGATTTCCTGATTTAAACCGCTCTTCGCGGTAGAAATCCAAACATAAAGGCGAGCGCTACGCTTCTACAGTTCCAAACTTCCTCTCCATTACACCTTCTACCAATTACTTTTATTAATAAAACTCCTTAGTTCACCAATAACTTACCTCTATAAGATCTCTAAGGTCTCATTCCGAGGAATTCGTTCCTTATCGACAACAATACCCACTAGCCTATCTTTTTTTTAGATAAGCTCTAGCTTGCGGAAGATGGTGTCCACATGCTTAAGGTGCCAAGAAGGGTTAAATGCATCTTCAATTTCTTCTGGGGTAAGAACGTTAGTGATTTCAGGTGTAGCTTCCACAATATCACGGAATTGTTTTTGCTCTTCCCATGCTTGCATAGCACGCGGTTGGACGGTATCGTACGCTTGCTCCCGGCTAAGACCTTTGTCGATCAGTTTAGTCAAGATCCGACCGGAGAAAGGAACACCGAACGTACGGTTCATGTTACGCTTCATATTCTCTGGGAATACAGTCAGATTCTTCACGATGTTACCAAAACGGTTCAGCATGTAGTTGAGCAGCATTGTCGCATCCGGAAGAATGATACGTTCTACAGAGGAGTGCGAAATATCGCGTTCATGCCAGAGCGGCACGTTCTCGTATGCTGTAACCATATGTCCGCGAATAACGCGGGACAGACCGGAAATGTTCTCGCAGCCAATGGGGTTCCGTTTATGAGGCATAGCGGATGAACCCTTTTGACCTTTTGCAAAAGCTTCTTCCACTTCGCGAATCTCACTCTTTTGCAGAGCGCGGATTTCAGTAGCGAATTTGTCTAACGATGTAGCTACCAAAGCAAGAGCAGCCATGTATTCAGCGTGACGGTCACGCTGTAACGTTTGTGTAGAGATTGGAGCTGGGCTTGTGCCGAGCTTGCGGCAAACGAATTCCTCTACGAAAGGATCGATGTTAGCGTACGTACCAACGGCACCAGAGATTTTTCCGAACTGTACACCGTTCGCAGCATGGCGGAAACGCTCCAGGTTACGTTTCATTTCTTCGTACCATAGAGCCATTTTCAGACCAAAGGTAGTTGGCTCGGCATGAACACCATGCGTACGGCCCATCATCGGCGTATCTTTGTATGCAATAGCTTTATCTTTAAGGATCTCAATAAAGTTGATGATATCCTTCTCTAGAATTTCATTCGCTTGACGCAGCAAGTAACCTAGCGCCGTATCTACCACGTCAGTAGAAGTAAGACCGTAGTGAACCCATTTGCGCTCTGCGCCAAGGCTCTCGGAGACCGCACGTGTAAATGCGATAACGTCATGGCGAGTCTCTTGTTCTATTTCATCAATGCGTGCGATGTCGAATTTAGCGTCCTTACGCAGTTTAGCTGCGTCTTCGTGCGGGATGACTCCCAGCTCGGCCCATGCTTCACAAGCGCAAATTTCAACTTCCAGCCACGCTTTGAATTTATTTTCCTCCGTCCAAATAGCTCGCATCTCAGGTCTGCTGTAACGTTCGATCATATTCTTTAGTTCCTCCAAAGTTTAGATTGCTCCACCCAGGACAAGCCGTCTCCGGTATCCTTGCAGAGCAGATTGATATGGCCCATCTTGCGGCCGGTCTTACTCTCAGTCTTGCCATATATATGAAGCTTAGGTACAACACCCAGCTTATTATCTTTTTCTTCCTGTGTACAGGTCGCTTTAATCGCGCCATCCAAATGCTGGCCAAGTACATTTACCATAACTACAGGCGTCAAAAGCTTTGTATCGCCTAGCGGCAGATTACAAATCGCCCGGACATGCTGCTCGAACTGTGAAGTCGCGCAAGCGTCCATGGTGTAATGCCCGGAGTTATGCGGCCTTGGTGCTAACTCATTGACGTACAATTGTCCGTCCTCTGTGACGAACATTTCTACTGCCAGCAGTCCAACCGCATCAAGTCCAGCGATTAATGTCTCTGCCAATTCACATGCTCTCCGCTGAATGTCCTCTGCCACTCTTGCAGGCACAATGGACAGATGCAAAATATTATTCACATGAATATTTTCCGACGGTGGGAAGCTCTTAACCTCACCAGAAGCACTGCGTGCAGCAACAACGGATATTTCACACTTAAAAGCTACAAACTTCTCAAGCACCAGCTCCGGCACAACGGCTCCGGGCGCTACTTGCCGGAAGGCTTCTTCCAGCTCTTCTACCTGACGGATCACGGCTTGTCCCTTGCCGTCATAACCGCCTGTGGCTGTCTTCAGCACACAGGGTAGTCCAAGCTCAGCCGCCGCCACTTTCAGCTCCGCAAGGCTATCCACCTTCCGGTACGGGGCGACGGGTACACCTGCCGCCTCGATGGCGGCTTTTTCGCGCAGCCGATGCTGCGTCGTATACAGCAGCGCGCTGCCCTGCGGCACGTACGATTCCTCCGTCAACAGCGCGGCAACGCCCGCGTCGACGTTCTCGAACTCGTACGTGATGACGTCCGAGCGGCGGGCTAGCTCCCGCGCCGCGTCCCGGTCGTTATACGCCGCTGTAATCTGCGGCGTGACTTGACCGCTAGGCGCATCCGGCGCAGGGTCCAGCGCCACGAAGCGGTAGCCCATGGCGCTGCCAGCCAGCGCCATCATGCGCCCGAGCTGCCCGCCGCCGAGCACGCCGACGGTCGCGCCGGGCAGTAGCGTCCGGACAGTGTCCGTGCCGGACGCATCCATGGAGGCTGGTGAAGTAGCGCCGCCAGCCTCCTGCAGCTTCAGCTCCTCCGGTCTCATAAGCTGTCGCTGCTTTCAAGGACTTCGTCGCGGATCGCATCCCGCCGCAGCTGCGCGCGCTGCTGCACTTCAGGATCGAACGCTCCGATAATCTGTGCGGCCAGGAGGCCTGCATTAACGGCTCCTGCCTTACCAATGGCTACCGTTGCCACTGGAATGCCTCCTGGCATCTGCACGATGGAGAGAAGCGAATCCAGCCCGTTAAGCGCCTTCGACTGCACCGGCACTCCAATCACAGGCAGGATCGTCTTTGCTGCCACCATGCCCGGCAAATGTGCTGCACCGCCCGCTCCTGCAATAATGACGCGAATACCCCGGCCCGCGGCTTCCTCCGCATAGCTGAACATCAAGTCCGGCGTCCGGTGCGCAGATACTACCTTCTTCTCATAAGATAATCCCAGCTCTTCAAGCACCGCACAAGCGTGCTCCATCGTGTCCCAATCCGATTTACTGCCCATGATAACAGCTACCTGTACAGACATGATTCGACCTACCTTCCAGTCACTAGTATGGATATCTTATCTTTATCTTGTAAATTCGAATAAAAAAAGCCCGATGACCAGACGCATTTTGCTGCGGGAGGATCGGACTAGTAAAGAAATTAGGAAAAAATAATCCGCGTGCCTATCATTAGGCTGCATTAAGCGCGGAAAATGGCATCATGCATCATTCCGTTACCCGGACCGCATTGCCGCATTCTATCATCCTATTTCCTCGTAGTCCGGTAATTTACGGTTCCCGGGTAGAAACTTCCGGGCCATATCCCCGGTTTTATACGAGTTGCTCATGACATCAGTTTAACAATCCCCTACACAGGATGTCAACTCAAACACGAACATTGGTAAATTCCGATTAATAATCGTTCGCTTTTAGGCGTATTTAATTTCTCAATGTCCACTTATTTTGATGATAAAGACTTCTTTCCGTACACTATTAGCTCTAACAACAGATGTTATATTAACTGTAGAATAGGCTTCATGGAAATACATATAATTCCTTTACTGGATATGAATTTAGTCATTTCGTTTCTTATTAATGAAAAAAGGAACGCTATAAGCGTCCCTTTTAACTTTATATTATTTTACTACCAGCACTGGAATGCGGGCGCTTTGTACTACATTATGGCTCACACTGCCCAGAACAAATTCACGTATTCCGCCAAGTCCGCGGCTGCCGATAACAATTACATCTATAGCATGTTCCTTAGCATATTTCAAAATCACTTCAGCGGGAGATCCTTGTAATAGCTCAACCTCAGCATTCAAGCCTTCAGCCTCAAGGCGTCCCTTCACCTCTTCCGTAGTCTGCACTGCTAAATCATAATATTCTTTATTTACTGAAGCCGGTAGTGGTGCAAGGGCTTCTCCGATAAAAAATCTTGGAAATTCAAATGCGTGTACGACATGCATTGTAGAGCCCGGAGTTACTTTTGCGAGTTCAATTGCGCGCTCCAATGCTTGATTAGAAGCCTTAGATCCATCATAGGCGAGTAAAATTTTAGAGAATAACATGTACGCCACCTCTTTTTCTAGTTTGTAATCATAAAGACTATCACCTTAAAAAATAGCTGTACAAAAAGATATTCAGCAACAGAAGTAACGGAATTCCGATCCTAAAGGACATATGTCGTGTCTTGTGGCGCTTACGATACATGGCAATCAGCACGCCTAGTGCCCCACCCATAGCTGCCAGCAGAAAAAGTGTCTTCTCAGGTACACGTTCTCGCCGTTTACGGGCTTTGATCTTGTCTTCGGACATCACTACATATCCGATTATATTAATTACCACAAACCACAACATTATAACCTTGACCATTCTCCCGGACTCTCCTCCTTGCTACCTATCTATCTCTATTATATTCCTCTTTTTCACAAAAAACCAATCATCCTTACACGCGCTGATAACTTCGCTGGCTGCCTCTTTCGTTTCACTGCTTCGCATCCTTCATCCATATCCATGACAACACCGCAGCCAGCGCCGCCGCAATTCCGCCCAGCCAGAACCCCCCGGTCAAACCATAGTGAGCACTCATCCAGCCTGCCACGAACGGTCCCGCCGACATGCCTACCGCATAGACAGCCTGATAGAAGCCCATAGCTGTTGCGCGTTTATATGGATCCACTTCTGACACCGACTTGCCTAACAACAATGGAAAAATAAGTCCCTGCATAAATCCGTTTCCTACCTGAGTCAGACAAAGCATTGCTAACGTCGGAATAGAAGGAATAAGAAGTGTAAACAATGCACTTCCCGCGAAGCCTATGATAAGCGTTCCCCTGTCCCCTAGGAGTCTTCCGAATGTCCGTGAACCGTAGAGGGTCGCGACAGCATGCGGAATCATGAAAGCAAGCGTCAGCCAGCCCAAGCTTTCTTTACTTGCTCCAATATTCAGAGCTTGGTTTGGCGTATATCCGAACATCGTTATGAATAGCACACAGTGTGCCAACACTGACAGCAGAGAAACTCTTACCAGAAGCGGCTCCTTCATAACACCTGCTAAGTCTTTGATCTGGATCCCACTTTGCCGTTTCTCCTGTTTTTGTTCAGGCAGCCGCAGCGCAAGCAGCAGCGCCGCAATCGCTACAATTCCACCAATCAGAAACGGGGTATTCCAGCCCCAATGCTCCACCATATAGCCACTGATCATCATACTGGTCAATTGGGCAATCACCGTAGTGAATTGCAGCATGCCCATCGCTTTTCCAGCTTCCTCTTTCGGGAAATATCCCGCGAACATCACAGTGTACACAACCCATGCCGAAGCCGCTATACCGGATACGGCACGTGCTGCCAATGCCCACCCAGGCTGTGCTCCCCACATGAAAAGAAAGCAACTGGCTCCGCTCGCAATCAGTCCCAGGTAGATAAACGGACGCCGCCGATTCAAATAATCTGAACCGATGCCAATCGGCAGTCGGAACAGAATCTGCATTAACCCATATACGCCAAGCACCATGCCCACCATAAAATACGATGCTCCCAAATGCTCCACATAAGGGGAAAGCACCGGAACATAAATATAAGAAGAGAACCAGAACATAAATACAATAACGAGAAAGAAAAACCTGCTACCACCAAGCCCCTGTGGGCTATCTGCTGCTTTTAGTTGATCCACTTGTTGTTCAGCTGCCACCCTAATCACCTGCTCTATGTATTTGCTTAACATTCTAATTCAAAGCCTATCTGTAGACCACAAAAACTTACGTGGACAGAAAAAAGGCTACTGAGCACACTCAGTAGCCTTTTTATTACGATACATGCGAACCTTTTTACTTATCCTTCTTTTGTCCTTCAAGCGCTGCTTTCAGCAGTTCCCCAAGGTTAGAACCAATGCTTTCTTGCTTACTGTATTGCTGTACCAGCTTTTGCTGTTCACGTTTATTCACATGCTTGTGGTCTTTATCCAAGGTTTCTGTGATTCCACAGCCCAAACATTGTACGAACATGCCTGCTTTACCCTCTTTGAGCTCCATTTTCTTATGGCACTGTGGACAACGGCGATTCGATAGTCTTTTCTCTCCGGCACGGGTATAACCACAGTTATCTGCAGGGCATACAAGCAGCTTGCCACGTTTGCTTTTTTTCTCCAGCAGTCTTGTACCACATTCCGGACAATTACTGTTCGAGACATTATGCGGTTTATATTCTGCTCCACTAGTTTTGACGCCAGTTACCAGCTCCTGTGCCATACTGCGGATGCCTTGCAAGAAGAGCTCCGGCTTGCCTTGACCACGCGCTATTTTCTCCAGCTCGGCTTCCCAGCGTGCGGTTAGATCTGGTGTCCGTAGCTGTGTGGATACCAACTCAATAAGCTGCTTGCCTTTACCAGTCGGATGCAGCTGATTCCCTTGGCGTTCAATGGTATCGGAGCTTACCAGCTTCTCGATAATATCCGCGCGGGTCGCCGGGGTTCCAAGGCCATGCTTCTCCATTTGCGTCAACAGTGAAGCTTCATTATAACGCTTCGGTGGCTGTGTTCGTCCAGGGCGAACCATGCAGCGGCCAATCGTGACAGTTGCTCCTTCGCGCAGCTCAGGTAGCTTCACACTCCCAGCTGCTGGCTCGTCCGATGGCTCCTCGTCGTCATCGTTACTCATATCTCCGCCGTACACTTCACGCCAACCGGCATCTTTTACCGTCGTCCCTTTGACATGGAAGCTTTCGCCTTCCACGTTGACGGTGACAGCTACCGCATCATAGCGAGCTGATGGGTAGAACAAGCTAATAAAACGCCGTACAATCAGATCATACAGCTTACGTTCCTCAGTACTCAGGCCATTTAACAATACGGTCTGTTCTGTAGGAATAATAGCGTGGTGATCGCTTACTTTGCTATCATCCACGATCCGCTTCGTAATCGGCAGCTGCTTGCGCAGCAATGGACGTGCTAACGCTGCATATGGGCCCACAGCTACACTGTCCAGTCTTTCCTTGAGTGTGCCCGTCATATCTGATGTTAAGTAACGACTGTCCGTACGCGGGTAAGTGACAAGCTTATGCTGCTCATATAACCGCTGAAGCACACTGGAGGTCTGCTTCGCGGAGAAGCCGAATTTCCGGTTCGCATCGCGCTGCAATTCAGTCAGATCATAAGCGAGTGGATGAGGTTCGCTCTTCTCACTCTTTTGCACCTTAATAATACGGCCGCTGCGTCCAGTAAGCTTATCCTTTAGACTTGCCGTCTTATCCTTTTCAAATATCCGACCATCGCCGTTACTGGCCCGCCATGCCGCTTGGAAATCTCCAAAATCAGCAGTCAGCGTCTCAAAATCAACGGAACGGAAACCCGTAATCTCCTGTTCACGATCCATGATCATCCCTAATGTCGGCGTTTGTACCCGCCCTGCGGAGAGCGGCGAACCGAACTTACATGTCAAAGCTCTCGTGACATTCAGTCCAATCATCCAATCCGCCTCTGCGCGGCAACGTGCAGATTCATACAGACGATCAAAATCGCGACCTGGACGGAGCTTTGCGAATCCCTCTTTTATCGCTTTATCCGTCTGAGAAGATATCCAGAGCCGCCGGAATGGCTTTTTCCACCCTGCCATATTCATAATCCAGCGAGCCAGTAGCTCCCCTTCACGGGCAGCATCTGTAGCAACAATAAGCTCCTCAATGTCCTGACGCTTCATTAGATGTTGAACAGCTTTGTATTGCTGGTTGGTCTCACGCAGCACTTTTAGCTTGGTCTTCTCCGGTAAAATCGGCAAATCCTCCAAGGCCCAAGTTGCAAACTTTTTATTATAATCTTCAGGCTCTGCCAGGCCGACTAAATGACCCAGTGCCCAGGTAACTACATATTTTGGACCTTCAATATAACTCTTCTGTTTATTATTACATCCCATGACTCGTGCGATCTCGCGTGCAACAGACGGCTTCTCCGCCAATACTAATGTCTTCATAATGCTCCCCTTTCCACATCAAATTTCATTATAGCATTAAATGAATGTTAGCAAATATCGTCAGGCTTTACCGGGTCACTCCGTTATACACTAAATAATATCTGATACCCGAAAGGAGTCATAGTCAATGAACGAACAAGAAAGCTATAATATAGTACCTATAGGTTGGGTTAGAGGTACGCCACGTAATTTGCGACTGGAAATCAAACCGGAATTTAGGCCGGCACTTAAAGGTTTATCTCAATTTAGTCATTGCCAAGTACTTTGGTGGCTGCACGAGTTTGCAGATGATCCATTCCGCCAGACTACACAGATTCAACCACCATATGATGAGACATTAACTGGAGTATTCGCTTCCCGTTCCCCTATTCGACCTAATCCAATTGGGCTTAGTGTAGCAGCAATCCTGTCTGTCGATGAAGCTTCTGGCATCGTAGAGGTGGCTGGACTTGATGCCTATCCTGGCACACCAATTCTCGACATCAAAGCTTATTTTCCTAGTGCCGATCGCGTAATGGAGGTAACTGTTCCCGGTTGGGCTGCTAATTGGGGTGACTGGACAGCAAATAATTGAAGTGGTAGTTTTAACACCACCTCTATAAAAAGTTATAGGAGGACAACTCATGAACAACCGTCAGTTAATGATTCAAGCTTTAGACCTCATAGAGGATCGATTAACAACGGTTCTTCCTGTAGCTGTCCTCTCCAAAGAAATGGGTTACTCACTTTATCATTTCTCCCGTCTATTTCAAGCGGTCACTGGAATAGCACCAGGAGATTATATATCTAGACGCAGAATCACTGAAGCAGCATTGGATATTTTAAGAATGCCAGAGCGCTCTCTTCAGGACATCTCGCTAGATTATGACTTCAATAATTATGAAACCTTTACCCGCGCTTTCAAAAGAATGCTGCATACGACTCCTACCCTCGTCCGTAAAAATCGTACTAAATCACAGCTCCCTTTACTACCTAGACTGTACGAACATGATCTCCATCAAGCACCTATGGATAATATTATCTCCCCCCAACTCGTTGATTTGGGAGAAATCATTCTTCAGGGACCTTTAGTAAAGATAAACGATAATTACTCCGTCATCTCTAATACTTGGTCGCTCCTTTTTAGCAAGGTAACTACCATACATAAGCGCATACTTCCCGAAAAATATTATCAGCTTGGCTTCTGGCCAGACGATTATGAGGATAACGGATTTTCGATTATGTGTGCCTGTGAGCTAAAGTCTTCACCTTCCATAGCACAGGACCACATAAGCCATTCGGATACTTCACCTAAGGAAATCTATACAGACAGCAATCCGGCACTACCCATTCATGTATTACCACCCGCCCGGTATTTGAAATTTATCCACAGAGGCCGTTCTTGTGATATCCCTTCTACTTATAAATATATTTACGGAATCTGGCTGCCAAAAACAGAATACAGAATATCCATTCCTTTTGAATTAGAATTTTATGGAGAAGGGTACCTTGGCCCGGATAACGAAAAATCTGTGAGCGAAATCTACATTCCATTAGATTTCATATAAAAAAATCCGCATCTGATATGCAGACACGGACTTTGCTTAGTTTATTGGATTAACAGTTACTAGTTCTTATTGAATCTGAATCGTTTGTTCAAGCTCTTTATAGAACGTTTTTATTCTTTGCCCATCAGCATCTTTCAAAAGGTTCAAATCCTTATCAAACGTACAGGTATACGGCTTGATGGTTACGTATTTCGGTGTTTCTGAGAAAGCAGCATATATTTTATCTACTATAAGAAGTGGTATAGCCGGATATAAATTGTATCCCCGATTGTACGGTTCAATGATGTTTCCTTGATCATCTTCGATCTGATAGAACACCTCCGTTGGACTATACTCCCCTGTTTGTTCTGGTGATACAGGAACTTCCCCCGTACTATTAATAACTATTCTAGTCGTTGCAGGGGTAATATCTAGATTCTTAACAGTATAACTAAACGCTCCTCTGCTCTTCGTTTGATCTGGAGTAAGCCTTATAACCTCATCAGTTACTTTTTTCACGGGTACTTGAAATAAAAATGGCTCTTCGACTTGGGCTACAGGTACACTTACACTTACCTCAAATTCTTCCCCAAACTCCTCGGTATTTTTAACCTCATTAAGCTCTAGTAAAAGTGTGTTCGGTTGCCCGTAGATATCGCCTGTTCTTGAAGAACCAAATGTCACTTCTTTCCCACTAGGGAGTTTTACTACAGGCATACCAAGCAACCCTTTTACAGATTGATCAAAATCATTATTCGAAAAGTTCGTTATCTTAGCCATTACAAGATCGTTATTAATACCTTCTCTTTCGAACCCCAAAACCAGACGTGTACCATCATACATTACATCACTAATTTTCAAGGTTACTCCATCATGAGTAATACTAACGTCTGGATTAGTTGTAAGTCCTTTTTCAGCAGCAGTCTTCAGTCCCGAATCATCTAAACTACTAAAAATACTTCCCAGAATAGGAACCTGGCTCAGCTTGTCTGCCCAGGCGGGAGATACTAAACCAGTTCCAATGATCAACGTTCCAACTACCACGGCTATGCAGGCCGCAATCAATGTTTTCTTAAACAACTTGTCGCTTGTTTTCTTTTGTTGATTTCCCCGAACCTCTATCTTCTCAATTCGATTCATTATTTGATCACCATAGCTAGTTATCGGCATTACATGACTTCGGACTGTCTCAGCAATCTGCTGAAACCTCTGCTCTTCAGTTCGATTTTGCCACTTCATCAAGATGTTTTCCTCCCTCATACATTTTTTCTGAAACAAGCTTTTTACGTAACCGTTCATACCTCTTACGCAGCATTGACGGGCTACAACCCATGATCTGGCCCATTTCTTCAAAGCTATATTGCTCTACCACTTTAAGGATTAGCATGTTACTCTCTTCTGTTGAGAGATTGCTAAACAATTGCTCTACCGGAGATTCATCGTTAAGTTCATAATAAGTCTTGGTTTGCAGTGCTGTATAAAGCTTAATCAGTCTGTTCCATCTCTTGCGTTTGCGAACCTGATCCAGACAATGATGATAGGCCACTTTATACAGCCATGAATTAAAAGAGACTCGTTTCTCATAACGTCTAAGTTCCTGATACACTTTTACAAATATATCTTGCACAGCATCCTCTGCTTCTTCATGACTTCTCAAAATATAATAGCAATAAGTATAAATCTTTCTTTCATAGGCTTGTATTATGGTTCTATAGGCCTCCCGGTTACCCGCAAGAACCTGATCGATAGCCTCTTCAATTATTGTTTGATTCACTTGGACCCCGGGGCTGCGACGTTCCAAAGAATCACCTCCTTGTTATTGACTACAACTATATAACGAATGTGATCCCTTTAATTGTGACAGGCTCAAAAATTTTTCCAAATATGTTATAAACACCATCTGTTTTCGAACAAAAAAAGCGACTACCCCGATTGATGCTCGGAGAAATCGCTTTTATAATAATAATCCATATTTATAAATTTTTTACTTATTTATATTTTTCAACTCAATACATGCTTCAAAAAATACAATATCACTATTCTGGCCACGGACATATATACCATCATCCGTTACAGCTGAGCGTAAAATAGTCAGTTCATCCCCAAACTTAGCTTCTTGTAGATAAGTAATCCGGAAGCGTGTGAACACTGCATTATCCCATTCCGCTAAACTGAGTGCATCACAACATAAATCTCCATATCGGGCATTATTCAAATGTCCATTGCTATCCAGCCCACTATATCTTACCTGATACCGATAAGCTTCTTCCATAGTAATATCAGTAGGGATCGTTACCTTAACAGGCATATCCCCTACTGAATCGCCATTATAGTGCTTAACCTGAACTGGAAGAGCGTTCGGTCTGAGTATCTTTCTCTTCTCAATATCTACTAAAGCCCATATGGATCGTGCTGTGGCAATCTCTATATGATCTGCATCGAAAATACGATAATCCCGTTGCCATAAAGCCCCTCTAGTACCTTTACTCCAGGTATGTACGCTAAGCACATCATTTGGGCGAGGAATACGCTTAAAATCAAGATCTAACGTAATCATCATCCAGCCCATTCCTGCACTCAGAATTTCTTCCACACTTATCCCCAAATTACCCACGGCGAAGTCTGCCGCACATTGCATGATATCCAGAATAAAGGATAACTTACCCTGTGAACGATAATCCGTGTCGCTCGCATGTACAGAAAAATCTTCTATCCACACAAGATTACTACTGTTGTCCATTGTATATCCTCCTGCCATGCAAAATATCCTTGCATTTACTTGAAGTATCCACATATACCACTGCTCTATCCACATAAATTGGGGACTACTTTCATTTTTGAATATATTTTATTATTTCATCCACATGTTAGTAACTTTTATAATCTCGTTATTTACCCATGACTTATCCACATTATTTAAATTAAGCGATAAAGGGAACAAAAAAGCCATTGTTGATAAATCAACAATGGCTTCGTGTGCTTGGCAACGTCCTACTCTCCCAGGACCCTTCGGTCCAAGTACCATCGGCGCTGGAGGGCTTAACGGTCGTGTTCGGGATGGGTACGCGTGGAACCCCTCCGCTATCGCCACCAAACATGCGTCTGTGAAACAGACGCTGCCGCGTGAAATTTCGTTCATCACCAGAAGTGAGAATGAATTTCTAAGCGTGTTACAGGCTTGAGTC
>NZ_CDRJTB010000068.1:0-36859 GCF_976954365.1 Paenibacillus sp. Marseille-Q9583 | reverse complement strand
TAGGGTTTGAGCGTGATATATTTGTACTGTGGAAATCAGGCGAGAGTGACACGCACGGCCGTACCTGCGGCGCTTAACCGGTGCGTAAATCCTCTCGCTTCTTCGCTTTTGATGAATCTTCAAAAAATCCCCTGCACTACTGGAAGGAAATAGGTGCTATTTGTCGAATCCATGTTTTAGGGAATACATACTGATTCATGGGAGAGTAACATAATGAAGGATAAGCTTAAAGGATTAATTGTTGGACTTACAATAGGTTCATTGGTAGTAGGTTCTACTGTGTTTGCCGGAACTAATGTAAAATTAAATGCTGTACTTGAAAACGTAAAGTTCATGTTCAACGGTGTTGAGAAACAATCGTCACAATCAATTATCTATAACGGGCAATTGTACATCTCAGCAAGTTCTTTTGCTAAAAATTCCGGTCAAGAGTTTACTTATGATGGGAAGAATAAAACAGCATGGGTTGGTAAAAAAGAGGGTACTTATAAATATTTGTCGGATTTATCTTATGCCAGGACAGATGTAGAGGGAGTGAAGTTCCACTTTAACAAGTGGGTAAATGCTGGCGACTATATTTTAAGCCCTTATAATGGGAAATTTATAATTGCTGATAATGAATATATACATGGTGTCGCTATAGAAAACATGGTTTTTCAATCTAATACAGGTAAAGGATCTATAGAATATAATTTGAATGGTAAGTACAAAAAGCTCACTGGATTTGTTGGTATTGATGACCATTCAAAAGATAGTGCAAATCCCGGAATGGTTAAATTTATCGCGGATGGGAAGGAAATATACTATTCATCTGAAATGTTAGGCGGAGATTTACCAAAAGAAATCAAATTGGACACATCTGGTGTACTTAAATTAAGAATTGAGTTCACAACTACAGGAGAAGATTATAGAAGTTCAACTATGATAGACTTTGTTGAAGCTAAGATTTTCCAATAGCGGAGGTTCCAAATGGCAAGAAGAAAGAGTAAAGCGAAGCAGGAAGAAGAGTTTTTCCAAGGGTTGGCTGGTCTAGCTGCGATGGGACTGGGACTTGGGGGATATTTAGTAACTAACTCGTTTCAGGGTGCTGTGGTAGGTGTTATTATTGGACTCGCCTCAATAACAGCAATGATGATTATTATCGGACAAAAACGAGCAGAGCGCTTGAAAAAATCAGGTATTGCGGACATCGATAAAATGGAAGGCGTTCAGTTTGAAAGATACTTGGGTCATTTATTCCGGGCGCAGGGATACAAAGCGGAGGTTACAAAGGCTGCTGGTGATTACGGTGCTGATCTGATTATCCAGAAGGATGGCAAGAAGATTGTTGTTCAGGCCAAGCGCTACAGTAAGAATGTAGGAATAAAGGCTGTACAAGAAGCGCAGGCATCGATAGCACATTATGGAGCTGCTGAAGCCTGGGTTGTATCGAACAGTGATTATACGGCAGCTGCTTATGATCTGGCGAAGTCGAACCGTGTTAAGTTGATAAATAGGGAAGCGCTGATTGAAATGATCTTGGCGATGAATCCAGAAGCAGCGCCTACACCGCAGTCTGTCATAGAGGAAGTGCCAGTGGATGAATATACATGTCCGAAGTGTGGTAACAAACTAGTCATTCGTAACGGTCCGAAAGGCCAGTTTTACGGTTGTAGTAGCTTTCCGAAATGCCGGCACGTTAAGTCAATCAAAGCAGTATAGCAAAAAAGTGAGTGATTTAGAGTTTAATCAATATAATATGGTATGGATCATCTTTTTCTGTATCTGGTGACTTTGACTCTGAATTCAGCTGGTATGTAAAATGGTCTTGTCCTCCTTTGTTACAAAGTACGTAAAGATTTTAAGCAAAGAGCGCAGCGCATTTGCTGCGGATGCATTGCAGACGCCGCCCTTTTCTTTTGCATTGCAGGAATTTTATCCCTTTTGTTGAAATACAGTGGCAGGAGGTGTTATATGGAAAATATCGGAAGAATGATGAGCGGTGCAATTTGGGCAGTGATTAAATCTCTAGCTCTGTATATGGTCTTGCCCGCATTCGCTGTAGGGTTAATTCTCAAGTTATTGCGTGTTAACGGGAGGGCTATAAGTTTCATAATGAGTGCCGTTGCTCTTGTAGGGCTATATTTTTTATTTACTCAGGGATTCCCTGAAATGACGGATAGAATACAGCAAGGTATCGAGCAAGGCAGTTCAAAATAATACATATCTCGAAAGTCGCTCATTATTGGGCGGCTTTTTTTATTATGTCGAAAGGAGCAGCAACCGTGAAGAAGAGAATTCAGCTGAAGGCTCCGCCCCGGCATCCAGAAAAGTGCAAGGGTTGTCTCTGGGGCAGATGGGAAGGGACAGCACAGTTTTGTTCCAGAGTGAAATGCCAGAAGGGAAAAAATCCTGAGCGTCGAATTAATCGTTTCTAGGAGGAGATATAATGAATTTAAGTAGCAGTGATATTATTGCAATAACCAATGCTCTCGCAACGCTAGCGCTGTCCATATTCGTTTACAGGGCTACCAAAAAATCGGCAGATGCAACTGTAGAGACAACTCGGTTAACTGAAGAATCCTTAAAGCTGAATCAGCAGATTATGGAACAGGCGCAGGCTGAGAAAAGAAATCTGAGACGAGCACTGCGGATTCAGTATATCGGCGTTCTCGGAAAAATCGCTAGCGATCTGCTAAATGGAGTAACAACATCAGATATTACTAAACTCGTAACTGCAGTAAATAAGTCGGATTATCAACATAATATTTCCGCAGAAAATCTTGCCGTTGCCTTTAGCCCGCATGAAATGAAGATAATCAATAAAGCATGGTACGCACTGAACATCTATTTCGAGAAATATAAACTTGCTGCCTATGATGGTAATGAGGCTGGCCAACTGGTTACACATGCTCCAGACATTATCATACCTTTTGAGGAAGTAAAACACCTAATTGAAGATATTAGAACAAATGAAGAAATGTACTAGCACTTTAGGATGTTTTTCTACTATCTTTTAAAAGGAAAAACTTCCTAGACGTCGAAATATGATGTCGATTGGAGGTGAAGAAAAAATGAGGCAATCTACAGCAGTTACGCAATTCATTATGGAATTAGCTTTTTTGGTTGATAAAGGCGTCACTTATCCAATTCATGAAGTTAATCAACATATTGAAAAGAAAGATTTGGTTGATTGGCTTGAAAGACAACACCCTTTTAGAACTGAAACGGGACTCGACCTAAGCTTGTTTGAGCCTAGTGATCGTGATTATCTCCATGATCAGCTTGAATCATACTGGGGAGGATATGCAGGACAAGAACGAAGAAAATGGGGAATTACCGATAACGGCCTTTGTATCGTTATTTGTTGGTTGACGGAAGTTATGCGGGATCTTATCGGTAGAAGCTAAATTGAAGCACCTTCGGGTGCTTTTTTCATGCCTATAAACGACCTTCTGTGAGGCGTTCTAAAGCTTTGTATGTAGGAACGTTCGTTTGTCTGGTGAAGCGTAGGAAAGAGCAGGACAGGCTGGTTCTCTTCGTCTCTTGCTGAGTATCTGACTACCCAAAGATGAAAAACCAACTCAACTTAAAAGGAAAAAATCTAGTAGTATTTTGAAGAGAAAAGAATGTAAGATTAAATAAATTTATTTATTTTTTATATGGTAAAAGTAACCGTACGGTGATAATATATCATCAAAAGATGATTTGAGGTGTTCGTATGGATGTTAACGACTATTATTTACAAGATGATGTGTTTATGACACCGTCTGAAGCTGCCTATCGTTGGCGTATGAAAAGAAATACACTAATTGCTGCGCTGAATCGAGGGAGATTTGATCATTTTATTAGAGAAGGATCAACGAAAAAATTCACTCAACACGGTGCTACTGAATGGTTAGTATCAGTGAGAGCTATGAGAGAGGCTTTTGGAGATGAAGATAAACTACAAGTATTTGAATTGGGTAATCTCCAAGGTGAAACTTCAGAACCTCGAAGTGCAATTTATTTCGATTATCGTTGGTTATGTATGTCTGCACCAGGTGTATTGATTTCAGAAGAGGTATTGGACCTTCTACGTACTTGTGAGGCTTACGAAGATGCTTTAAAAATAGCCTCGGATTGTGGTTTTGAAGTTCGGTCTGTCGAAGAAATCATTGGACAACTTCCTCTTTATGGATTTCCAGATAAACATGATCTATTAATATTACGGGAAAATAAGACTAAATCTTTGAGGATTATTGCTGAATGTTTAGGTGAATTAAAAAAGACTTTTCCAGCTGGGAATGATCAATTGAGTCCATACCTTAACAGTTGTAAAAAATTGCTTGAAGATGTATCAAGCAGATTAAATTGATGACGAAAAGCCATTCTCTATTTTGAGATGGCTTTTCGTTATCTTCGAGAGAGGAATAATTGCATGAACATCAGAATCATACCGATTGACCGGCTCAATGCAGCTGTCTATAATCCCCGCGTCGACCTTCAGCCAGGAGATCCGGAGTATGAGAAGCTTCGCCGCAGCCTGGACGAATTCGGCTATGTTGACCCTATAATCTGGAACGAGCAGACTGGTAATATGGTCGGTGGCCATCAGCGATACAAGGTGCTGGTCAATGAGCAGGGGTGTACGGAGCTGGCCGTATCAGTTGTCAACCTGGACCCGGAACGGGAGCGGTTGCTAAACTTGGCACTGAATAAGGTGTCTGGCCGCTGGGATGATGAAGCTTTGGCTCAGTTACTTAATGAGCTGCAGGAAGGAGGGGCTGATCTGGCGCTGTCAGGTTTTGATCCGGAGGAGATCGGAGAGCTGATTACAGAGTTTGGTAGCATTCCAGATACTGAGATCGATCTGCCGGTTGTGGAAGACGACTTCGACGTGCAGGGAGCTCTAGATCAGATCAAAGAGCCTGAAACACGCCTTGGAGATGTGTGGCAGCTTGGTCGTCACTTTCTCATGTGTGGTGACTCTACGAATGCAGAGGATGTTGCCAAGCTGATGGATGGGGTGAAGGCAGCTCTGGTTGTGACAGACCCACCTTATAATGTGGCTGTGAAGAGTGATTCGGTTCGGTTGGCTGAAGCAGGTACCAGCTCAATAATGAACGATGACATGCCCGCAGAGGAGTTTGCGGGCTTTTTGCATGCTGTTTTTGAACAGTACGCAGTTGTTATGGAACCGACTGCAGCAATCTATGTCTTCCATCCTTCTTCCTATCAACGGGAGTTCGAAGAAGCGATGAACGCTGCAGGGATTACAGTACGCTGCCAGTGCGTGTGGGTTAAGAACGTGGCTACTTTCGGCTGGGCGCAATACCGATGGAAGCATGAACCGGTGTTTTATGCCTACAAGAAAGGCAATGCCCCGGCCTGGTATGGCGATCGCACGCAGACTACGGTTTGGCGGTCCGGCTTACCGGCGGAAGAACCCCTACCTGAGACGGTCTGGGAGGTTTCGAAGGGGGATGTAACCAAGTATGTTCATCCAACGCAGAAGCCGCTGGAGCTGCTGGCCATCCCGATAAGGAACAGCAGTCGGTGCGGGAACACCGTTGCTGACTTCTTTGGCGGTAGCGGCTCCACCATGATGACTTGTGAGCAACTTGATCGATCTTGCAGGACAATGGAACTTGATCCAGTGTTTTGTGATGTGATCAAATTGCGGTACCAGGCGGCGACTGGCTCAGAACCGGTGCTTCTTCATCGTAGTGATCACACATAGTCAAGAGGGGACAGTAAGTTGAAAATCAAGACCCTCCTTTTTCCAAATTCGTATTATAATGATTCTTTACGGTTAAATATAATGAAGTAAGGGAGAATTTAAATGGAGATCAGACCTCTGAGCACCTTGATTATCAGAGATTTAATTTTTACAGTTCTAAAGGATAAGGAATTTTGTCGGTTACATTCTAAGGGGTATGATTTTTTTAATGCTAGCGGCGGAACGGAGTACAATTTGTTTCATTTAGTTGAGCGGAGAGCTATAGAAAAGAACCTTATTGACGAACAAATAAAGGTTTCTGTAAGTGCATGGGGAGTTCATGGAGATAATCTATTTGAAAACCACAATACTAACTTTACAAAGGTTGAGATTGAACGATTTTGGGAATCTTTTTATCTCCTTCTTAATTCTAATGTTATTGCACCTGGAATGTACAGGAATTCTTCGAGCTTACCATACTTTCATGTGACTGGTCATGGTGAGGAGTGCCTACAAGCAAATGAAATTTTACCTTATGATATTGATGGGTACTTAAAAAAACTTAAGGAGATTCCCAGTCTTAATGAATGGGTTGAATTTTATATCACAGAAGCACTAAAATGTTACAACGTTGGTTGTTATAATTCAGCAACAATGATGATCGGATTATCATCAGAACACTTGATTGAGTTGCTAATTTTTGAATTCTCCAAGTTGCTTGGGAAGACAACACATGAGATTTCATTTAAGTCAAATTCAAGTCATCATATACCACATGGAAAGACATTAAAAGAGTATTTTGACGAAAAAACTCAGCAGATCATGAAGATTTCAACAAGATATGAGTTTTTCAATGAAGTGATTTTGCCAAACCTACAAAATCTCCCTAGAGAAATAATGGACCTTCTTGATAGACCTTCTAGAAGAAGTTTTGGAGATTATTTAAGGCTAACTCGAAATGAAGTAAGCCACCCAAATGAAGTGAAGAGAGAACCGACTGAGACAATGCTTTTATTCATTGGGTTTGTAACTTATTGTTCTGCAATAACTAACATGATAAATATAATAAAAGCAATCTAATTAAGGTTCACTCATTATAATTAACCGCTTATTCAAGAGCGGTTTTTCTTTTGCCCAAAATAAAAGGAGGACGCGCTAACGTCCCCCTCATACAACCAGGGTATCCCCCGGCTGAGACAGCGGCGCGCCACGCGTGGCATTCTCAGACATCCGCTGTCTCGCATTCCATCATAACGGAAAGTCGAGGGGTACGTAAATGGGAACACAAGATGAAATTTTATTACAGCATGAGCTCGAAGTTATGGCCGGTATCCTGGAAAGTAAGGCTCAGTACCGTAAAATTATTAAAGCCGGCATAGCTAAATGGGTCAAGGACTTCCAAGACGGTCGAATTGAAATCAAGACGGTGGACGATCTGAAGAAGCTGATTGAGATAGATATTGAACTGCAGAAGGAAGACTATTAGGCTTCGACTGGCTTATCTTTGTCTCGGACTTCAATTCCTTTAAGTTTTCCTTCGGGTAAACGAGAAAAGAGTGAAGAAATTCTTTTTTTACGTGAGATACGTTCTTCAATAATGAAGTTAATAAGCTCAAACATTTGTAATGCGGTATCATGATCATCGCGAAGATCAAGTTCACCTGGATGTACTGATTCATTGCCAATAACACGAACGATATCCAGCGCCTGTTGGATCTCTTCGGGAAGACCCTTCTTGACTAGTGAGCCAATATCTTTATTTATATCTTTACCCGACTCCCCGAGCTCCAACATTAATTTTTGAAGAGCTAATCTGAGTAAAGCTGCTGCGCCTCTAGGAGATTGATTAACTATATTCCTAGCTTCAACAAAATCCTCTTTTAAAGATTCTGGCATATCAGAATGTGGTAGTGGAGCTGTGGTTGCAAGTGGGATTAACATCTTTTCATCAAACCAATAAGCTACTTCATGACAATGTTCACATCTACTCGTGAACAGTCGTTGGTTTACTATTGCTTGGCTACTGTAGTAGTGTGTATAATGCCATTTTTGGAATGCATAAACGTTACAGTATGGGCAATGAAATGATTCTTTTTGGAATGACGGTGGGAAATAAGCACTTGTCATATTTTCAACATCCTTTGGAATTAGTAATTAACAATATTCTTCATAATACCAAAAAATCCTTTTCGGGGGTGGTGACATGTAGCATGGCCAGAGAACGCAGTCCCGAAAGGGATAAAGCAAAGCTGATTTGGTTGGAGAGCAGCGGGATGATGAAGCTTAAGGACATCGCCGCTGCTCTTTCTATTCCGGACAGCAAAGTCCGAAAGTGGAAGACAATCGACAGTTGGGAAGATGAGCTTAAAGGGAGCGTTTTCCCCGAAGTCAAAGGGAGCGCTCCAATTGAATCGAAAGGGAGCGCTCCACATCGTGGCGCTCCCAAAGGGAACAAAAACGCAGTCGGTAATCGAGGCGGTGCTCCTCCGGGCAATCAAAACGCGAAGAGAAACAGCGGTGGTGCCGGTGGACCGCCTGGCAACAAGAAGGCAGTCACCACAGGCGAGCATGAAACCATTTGGTTGGATGCGTTAACCGAAACCGAGCAGCAGCTCATCGATCAGGTAGATACTGATCCGATCATCCAGGCGAATGAATCCCTTTACCTTCTAACGATCCGTGAGCGCCGCATGATGCACCGGATCAAATCCCTGATGGATGGGTTATCCGAGACCGAGCGCAGTGTACTCTACGAGATGAAGGCCATCAAGGAAGTCGCGGAGATCCATGATGAGAAGACTGGCATTTCGAAGAAGATCCCGCACAGCCGCAATGAAATGATGGAGTCTAAGATTGAGGAGAAGGGTTTCCGAAAGCTGGACGATATTGTGAAGCTGGAGGAAGCATTAACCCGCATCCAGGATAAGAAGATCCGCGCCATTGAGCTCAAGAATCGATTGACCGACGACGAAAAGCGTATCCGCATCGAAACCATGGAGTATGAGTTACAGATGCTTCGTGGCGGGGGTAAGGAAGACTTCGAAGACGATGGCTTTATGGATGCGCTGAAGGGTAGGGCGGCGGAGGTGTGGAACGATGGGGAAACTTAAACTTAAGCCACCAGCGTTCAAATGGGCTCCATTCTCTAATAAGCAGCTTAAAGTTCTGACTTGGTGGATGCCCGAGAGCCCGCACCACGATAAAGATGCAATCATCTGTGATGGTTCTGTCCGGGCTGGCAAGACGGTCTGCATGTCATTCTCCTATATAGCCTGGGGGATGGATACCTTCCGAGGAGAACAGTTCGGCATGTCAGGTAAGACCATTGGTGCGCTAAGGCGTAATGTGGTCGGTCCGCTGAAACGTATGTTGGCTAGCCGTGGGTATCATGTTCATGACAATCGATCTGAAAATGTTTTGACTGTGACCCGGGGCTTAATAAGCAACCGGTTCTTTTTATTTGGTGGACGAGATGAAAGCTCACAGGATCTAATCGCCGGGATAACGCTGGCCGGGATGTTCTTCGATGAAGTGGCACTCATGCCGAAGTCTTTTGTTGACCAAGCGACTGCTCGTTGTTCCGTAGATGGTGCTAAGCTCTGGTTCAACTGCAACCCTGCAGGACCATATCACTGGTTCAAAAAGGAATGGTTGGATCAGCTGCAGAAGAAGCACGCGCTGCATTTACACTTCACAATGGAGGATAATTTGTCTCTCTCCGAACGGGTGCGTGAGCGGTACCGGCGCATGTACAGCGGGATCTTTTATCAGCGTTACATCTTAGGGCTTTGGGTCATGGCCGAAGGGGTTATCTTCTCCAAGTTCAATGATACTGTTCACAAGAAGACACGAGACTGGTTCCCGGCCAAGTTTGATCGCAAATTCATTTGTATCGACTACGGGGCTAATAACCCGACGGCATTTCTGAAGTACGGAGTCCGTGGGAACGTTTATTATGAGCTGGATGAGTATTATCACAATATCCGCCATAAGGGTGAGAAAACGAATGGTGAATATGCGGATGACCTTGAGGCCTTTCTTGATGGTGATGAGTATTCAATCTTCATCGACCCATCAGCAAAGGCTTTTATTATTGAGTTGAAGAAGCGCGGGATTAACAATATCCGGGCTGCCGTGAATACTGTGCTCGATGGTATTCAGACAGTGTCTAACCGATTTCAG
Source organism: Paenibacillus sp. Marseille-Q9583 (assembly GCF_976954365.1). Lineage (NCBI taxonomy): Bacteria > Bacillati > Bacillota > Bacilli > Caryophanales > Paenibacillaceae > Paenibacillus > Paenibacillus sp. Marseille-Q9583. The sequence continues at coordinate 26,997 of NZ_CDRJTB010000068.1, read as the reverse complement.
AATAATGAACTTTATATCTGTGCCGATAACACCAATTCCCTTCAGGAGTTGGTGTCTTACGTTTGGGATGAAAAAGCCGCCGAGCGCGGCGAGGACAAGCCTATTAAGCAAAACGACCATACCTGTGACGCGCGTAGGTACGGTATCCATACGGACTATCTCCTGCAGCGTGTGAAGCAGCGTAAAAAAGAGAGGGAGGAGCGATCTGATCATGATGTGGGGTGGGTGTAAGGCATGAGTGGCGAGGCACAGTGGTTCCAAATATCAAAAGCAGAGGACAGGCATATTCCCTCGAGCGCACAGTTACCTGATAGCTTTGAAAACCTATACGATCAGCACGGGCTGCTTCCGTTTCCACCAGGCAATGACCCTGCCTCCTGCAAACTTCTGGTTAAGAACAGTAACATCATTCCGCAGTGTATCGAGGCGTATAAGCGAAACATTGCTGGATATGGTATTGCTTTGGAGTACCTCCCTGGTGAGAGTGATCAGACCGCGCAGGAGGAGTGGAACAAGGCTGATAAGTTCTTGGAGACCTGTAACCTGGAGGATACGCCGGATGAGATTATCGGCTCCTTGATTGAGGACATCGAGAGCAGCGGGAATGCAAATGTGGAGGTCGCCTGGCCTGCCGGCAGTGAGTTCCCGACACTCTACCGAATCAATCCGAAATTCGTTCGTTGTACCCGGGAGACGGAGAGGGCAACGATTAAGCGGAGACGGTTAATTCGATCATCGAAGAAGATTGAGGAATTCTCCCAAGATATCTATGCCCGGAAGTATGCCATGAAGAGAGGGCAGTCCGTGGTGTGGTTCCGTCCATTTGGAACAGAGGGGCAAGGGAATCAGATTATTCCCTTAAAGTTAGGAAGTGATGGTCCTTACGGCGAACCGCGCTGGTTCGGGAATGCACCAGGAGTGGTTGGTAGTCGAGAGGCAGAGGAACTCAACGTTTCTTATTTCAGCAATGGCCGAATGCTCTCCATGCTGCTGACAGTGACCAATGGTCGGTTGACGAAACAATCTATGGAACTGTTGCGAAATGTTAAAGGGGCGCAGTCGCAGGGCGGTATACTCTACCTGGAAGCGATCGGGGAGGAGACTGGTGGGCCACTAGATGAGAAAGTCGAGAAGGTGTCTATTAAGCTGGAAAAACTGAATGATCTGCTGCAACAGGATGCCTTGTTTCTAGAATACGGGAAGGAAAAGAAAGCAGATATCCTCTCCGCGTTTCGGCTGCCACCGATACTTGTCGGCCAAAGCTCCGATTACAACCGAGCGACGGCGCAAGCGGCTCTAAGATTTGCAGAGGAACAGGTCTTCGAACCTTACCGCAAATGGATTATGGACGAGATCTTTAATAAGCGCTTGTTTCCAGCCCTGGGCATTTTCCGGGTACAGGCGACTTTGCGTGGACCGCGTATTATTGATCCGGAAGATCGCAAGGCGCTGCTGGACTTTATCGCAGACCGGGGTATAATGCTGGTCCGTGATCTGATCCCAATCGCCGAGGAAGTGCTGGACACTACTATTGATGAATCCAAGTACAGCGATGAGTATCTGGATACCCCGATTGCGCAGCTTGTGAGCAGTCAGCCTGTATTAACTGTGCCTGAACCTGACTCTGATGTGAACGATCTGCAGGAGCAGGTATCCATCATTGCCAAGCGTCTACTGCGGCAGAGCCATGATGAGGTAGTCGGTCATGTGTAAGGAATGCTGGGAGCTCATCGCCAAAGCGGACGATACTGAGTTTTTGAATAGTTTGGAGCTGACCCATGCGGAGCGGACAGTGCTGGAAGAGTTGTACAAGCAAGGTGAAACCCGAATAGTTGAAATCCTTGAGCTGCAAGGGAAGGCATTGCATGATGCGATTCTGGAACTCAGCGAGGAGTTGCTGATTGATATCGGTGAGCTTGGGAAGGTTCTGCTGTCTGTTCAAAGCGGTGATCTCTTTACAGTCCAGTTCGAGCAAGCGGTGTATGATGCTTTCACTCCGCTGTACCATTTGGCTGGCGAATCGGAGCTGACGGTGCTGAACACTGAAAAGATCTGGTCTACGAAGCATAAGGCGGCATCACGGTTTGCCAAGAAGCTGCAGAAACTTGTCCCGGATATGAACGGGACTAGCAAGGATGTCATGACCCGGGCCTTTCAGAAAGCCATCAAGGAGGGGAAGACACCTTCAGAGCGGGCGCTGCTGGTGCGTGAGATCAGCGCTGCGGCTGCCAAGGGTGAAGCCGGCCCATTTAATATGGAGCGGGCTATTACTGTTTCCCGGACCATGAGCACGGCGGCTGCCAACGGTGGTAAGTTGGAGGGCTGGAAGCAGTCCGAGGTGGTCAACGGTAAGAAATGGCGTTCTTCCAAGGGTGATCGCACCCGGAAGACACACCGTAAGGTGAACGGCCAGGTGCAACCGCTGGATAAGCCGTTTGAAGTCGGGAAGAGCAAGCTAATGTTCCCAGGAGATCCGTCCGGACGCGCTGAGGAGATTATCCGCTGTCGCTGTACGATGCAGTCGGTGATGGATTAGTTATCTCGGAAGACAATCAGCCCAATTTTTTTCATCTCCACGTTCAGGCTGTATTTTACCGGAAGCTATTTTATCCATATGAACAATGTGCTGCTCAATAGTATTTGTTATATCAGAAACCTTGCTGCTCCTCTTTTGAAAAACTCCAATGGTGTCATTTTTAATTAGAACACCAGCAACTACGTTAGCTGCAGTAGAAGCAGGCGTTCCTTTGTTTACCAAATCTCTGAACTCGGGTAGCATACCAATAATTTTTGCGTTTTCAGCAGGGGTCCATTGTCCATAGTTAGGCATTAGAAGCACTCCTTGTTTTTTGAAATATTGTACCATGAAATATTGAAAGGAGGTGAGAACAGAATATGACCTTTAAACTGAAAGACGCCAAGATTACGCACATCTCCCTGGTAGACAAGGGAGCCAACGGCGTACCCTTTGCCATCATCAAAGATGCCGGGAAGAATGCCATCCAAAAACAGGTCCAGATCGCCAAGATTGACGACGACAAGCGGATCGTCAAAGGCGTAGTGTATCAGCCGGATGTGGCAGACGCGCATGATGATCAAATGGACGAAGTCGAGATTGAGAAGGCGGCGCATCTCTTCATGGAGAAGCAGCACACTTACAACATCGATAAGCAGCACGATCTCGAAGTTGACAAGGGATTTGTCATTGAGTCATACATTGCTCCTTGTGACATGACGCTTGGTGAGCAGCAGATTGTGAAGGGCTCCTGGGTGGCAGCTGTGAAAGTGACTGAAGACGATACTTGGGAGGCAATCAAGAAAGGCGAGATAACTGGCTTTTCAATGTGGGGTGTAGGTAAGCGGGAAGAGATCGAGGAGGAAGAGGAGGTATCCAAGGGAATCTTGAGCCGAATAGCCAAAGCGCTGGGCCTGATCGAAAAGGGGGCGGTCGCTGATAAATACCATAAAAACCGTAAGAACCGAGAATTTTGGGCGGCGCAGGATGCCCTCAACTCGGTTCTTTTTAATTGGGACAGTTATAACAGCGGGATGGAAACCGATGCGGTGACCATTCGGGAGGCGCTGCAGGATTTTGTGGACATCGCCCAGAGTGTACTGATTCAGGACGACATTGTTAAAGCCATCGGTACCCCACCTGAGCAGATTGCCAAGGCTGGCAAGAAGATTTCCGCAGGCAACTTGAAACATGTGGACGATGCCATTGCTGCATTAAACGAACTGAAAAATAAAACGGCTCCTAAAGAGGAAGAGCCTGAGGAGGATGACGATTTGAAAGCTGAAGATATTGCCAAGGCCGTTACGGCCGCAATGGCCCCGATCGCCAAGCAGGTAGAAGGCCTGACAGCAGAAATTGCGGATCTTAAGAAAGAAGAAGGTTTCGAAGGTGACCAAGCTGCAGGCGGTGCTGCTCCGTCAGCGATCGCGGAAGAAACTGCAATTACTGATGCCATTGCCAAGGCCCTAGCGCCGCTGAGTCAGCAGATGCAGACGCTGGCAGCTGACGTGCAGTTGGTAAAGAATAGCCGTGGTGCTTCCGCGCAAGGTGATGAAGAAGAAATCAGCAAATCAGAAGGCGCCGTTAGTTTCGGACGCTTCCTGTAATTCGAAGGAGGAATGAAAATCATGAGAACAAACGGTAACATCGCTAGTACGAGCATTCGTAAATCAACCATCGTTACACCAATGGACCAAAATTCCTTGAACTATGAGGAAGTTGAAGCTTTCACGGATATGGCGTATGAGGCGAACGGCTTCTTGAAAGGCATTCGGCATGAGAACCGTAAGAGCTCAAAGGGAACAATTGATAAAGTCGGTGTACGTGGCCGTAACATGCGTAGTAAGAAAGAGAATATCATGGCTTCCAACACGCCTGGTCTGACCTTTCCACAAATCCCTTACTCAGTGGAGCCGGTAATTGTTCCATTTGATATTACTGAAGAATTCATCCGTCAGACTCAGCGGGTACGTGGCCAAAACGCGGAGGATATCATTATGCGGGCTATGGCGAATAACTACGGCGAGAACATGCAGGACATCGGCTTTAATGGTGATACGGCAACTCTGAACACTGACCCGGATTATGAGTTTTTGAGCATAAATGACGGTTGGTTGAAGAAGGCACGTACCACCGGCCATTACTTAGACTGGAAAACACTTTCGGCTAAAGAGAAAACAGGGATTTTGTTTGAAGTTGAGCGTGCGATACCAACCCGGTACCGAGCTGGTGGGGTATTTAAATATTTCATGCATCCAAATACCTTCAGTGAGCGACTTCAAATGTTGGCTGAGAAGGACACCAGCGCATCTATTCAGTTGCAGATCTTAGGGGGCACGAAGAAGGTCAACGCTTATGATGTAGAAGAGGTTTGGAGTATGCCAGAAGGCGCGATCCTCTTTACGTATCAGCCGAACTTTGCGATGGTCCACACCTACGATATGCAGATTCGGAAGACGACTGAGGGCAAGGAGGCAATCTGGACTGATAAGCGTTTCTATGCGATTCATTCCGATTTTGACGCCATTTTTGAAGAACCTCAGGCTCTGGCTTATGTGGAAGGGGTGGAATTCTAATGCCATACGTAACCTATCGAGGCAAGAACGCCTCACTTCGGCTGTATAGTATTCGTTTTGAGCCAGCTAAGCCGGTACTGGTGGAAGATTCGGTTGTGCTGGAAAAACTGCATGAGCATCCTGATTTTGAAGTGAATGCAGAGAAGGTCATTCCGCTGGAAGATCTGACAGTTGTCCAACTAAAGGACAAAGCGAAGAAAGCAGGCATTGAAGGCTTTGCGGATATGAATAAGCCGAAGTTGATCACTGCACTGAAGGTGCTGGAGGGCGGCGGTGTGCCGGATGCTAACAACGACACTCCTTAAGAACCGCAGCCGTGTCAGTGCTGTACAAGAGGCGACAGAGGATTTGCTTAATCAGTACATTGATGACGCACAGACCCGGATTGAGTTGTATTTGCCTGTTTCTTTTCCGGAGGAGGCAGATAAGCAGCTCATGCTGGCCTGGGTGAAGCTGGCGGAGTCACTGGCTCTGCAGGATAGTGAGGAATACCTGGCTTCCGTCGCCCGCGGCTACTCAGCGGAAAGTGACGGCGCTTGGACATATACCCGACAGGCAGTTGAAGGGAAGACTACAGGCAATGCTGATGTGGACTCTATCCTCTTCCTGTGGGTCAAGAAGCAGCAGTCCGGGCCGAATGATGGGAACATCACGGCCTATTTGCTATGAATCACCGCATGAATACCCCGTTGGCAGTCTACCGGGTCGGCCGCCAGCAGGATGCGGACAATCTATTCAGCGATCGGAAGGCAGGAAAGATCGCAGATTTGAAATGTTTCGTTGTTAAGACGCAGACTGATGCTAAGGCAGAATCCACTCCTGTCATATACATTGTAAAAAAGACAATTGGGGTTCCGAAGACAGCAGACGTCCGAATTAGTGACGAGGTGTTGCTGTTCGGACGTAAATATCTGGTGATTGACTCTAACCCTCGCCGTTACTGGCGTGAGTTATTGGTGACTTGCGAGGTGAAAGGCAGTGAACATGCATGATTTTGATGGTTTAGCGAAGAAATTCAAGAAGCTGAGCGACGAAGGGGTTAGTCAGATCCTTAAGAACATTGCTGAGGCTGTGGGCGAAAAACTTTTGAACCTGGTCATCGATGAGATTGATAAACAGGATCTGATTGACACTGGATTGATGTGGAACTCCTTTACTCGTGGAGAGGAGAATAACATTTGGGAGTGGGATATTGACCGCAATTCTATTACTATCGAAGTGGGTTCTAACCTTCTTTACGCACGCCATCTCAACGATGGTTACACCATCCACAAGGCTCACTTTGTCCCCGGATATTGGGCAACGAATGGAACATTTGTCTACGATCCCAGTGCGAAGACTGGCTTTATGGCTAGGCCACGTTCTTTTATCGGTCGGCATTACTTTGACATCGCTGTTCAGCAATTGGAGGGCGGGATGAATGCACTGATTATGAAGCGGCTGGAGAAAGAGCTGGGGAGGATGCTGTCATGATGGATGTGGGGTTGAAAGCCTGGGCAGAACTCGTGCAGCGGATATACCCTGAGCTGCCGATTCTTCGAGATCGTTCCCTTTGGCTGGCGGGGCAGTTTGATCGTCCGAGTGTGTTCATTGAGACGGATCTTGTCTCTGACAATGCTCATACGCCGCGGGCAGACCGGATCATCGAGGATGTGGGTCTGGTCTTTCATTATGACATCGACCGTAATGTGGTAGAGGAGGCCGGGGAACCGGTCCCCTTGGACTTATCTCCCTTCTTCCTTTACCTCCGACAGCGACGGTTCTGTGTGGTTTCGCAGCGCTTTGGAATCATGATGGTGATTGAGGCTCCACGTACTCGGCCGCAGAATGATAGGATGGAAGTTACGTTTAGGTATTCATATCTGATTCACGTTCCGAAACTCATAATTAAAGATGACGGGCAGTCTGTTCAGAAGATTAATGAATTTTTTATTGAGCCAGGTTGTTTTAAAGTTTGATTCTGTTGTTAAGCTAACGGGCAGTTTAGCGTACTACTTTAAAAAAAGTCCTTATTCATTCATGATACGGTTTCACCGTAAATTAACCTACAACTTATCAGAAGAATGCTGGAGTTGGGTAAACAGGATTTTACATCATCTCATGTCGAAGAAGAGTAGAAGCAGACTACTTCGCTGAAAGGAGCCATTGCGGCATGATTGTGATCCCTGATACTTTTATTGAAAGAATGCACGAACTCTACGGTAAGCAAGGCATAGCATGGGCGGAAGTGCTGCCTGGGTTGATTACCGACTGTGCAAGCCGCTTCGACTTTAGTCCAGAAGCTCCATTTCCCAATTTATCCTATAACTTCGTACTCCGCGCAAAGCGCAGTGACGGGAAGCCAGCAGTCCTAAAATCATCTTTCATGAAGGACGAGCTTTCTAGGGAAGTTAGTGTGCTTCGTGCCTATGAGGGCCGGGGGGCGATTCATGTGCTAGATGCAGACGAGGAGTGGGGCGTGGCCCTGCTGGAGGGTGCCGACCCTGGCACACCGTTGTCGACAATTGAGGATGATGCGAGTGCGACGGATATCTTTTGCGAAGTATTTCGCCGCCTTCACCTTCCTGCACCAACCGGTAGTCTGTACCCGTCCATGAAGCAGCACTTCGCGGCAATCGAGCGATACCGCGAGCGATTCGACGATGTAAACACTGCAGCGCCACTGCCTGAGAGCTGGGTGGAAAATGCCGAAGAATGTCTGGCGTATCTCATTACGACCACGAGAGAGAATCTACTACTGCATGGAGACCTGCATCATGAAAACATCCTCCGACAAGGAGAAGAGCAATGGGTTGTCATTGACCCCAAAGGCATCATCGGCGACATTCATTTTGATACTATCCAGTATCTGCTTAACTACGTGGATCGAGGTGGTGATTGCGAGCAGGTGCTACGGGACCGGATTGCGATTATAGCCGATCGCCTTGGCTTGGACCCTCGCCGAATCGCGATGTGGGGTGTGGCACGAGGCGTGCTTGAAGCGTGCTGGACGATTGAAGACGGAGGGACGGATTGGCACAGAGGCATCCAAATAACGGAGCGCTTCGCCAAATGCCTGGATTGAGGTCTATTCAAAAAGTAGGCCCGAGTCGTCGATCAATTGCTAACATTAGGGGTATTCTCCGACAACCTTCGTTAAGCTAACGGGCAGGATAGTTGAGTAGTATACCGAAATAAGTTATATAAGAAATGGCTAAAACGGGGTGGTTAATTATTGCGGATAATGTGATTCAAAAATTGACAAGCATCGAATTAGATAATCCCTTCCCGTATAGGGACACTGATAAAATACAGGTTGATTTTCGCTCTGACTTTATGAAGCTAACGGACGACAAAAACTCTTTAGTCGGTGATTTTAACACTTACTGCATGAATATTGCGGGTACTTTAAGTTACATTTTAGCTGGTAAAACAGCAGAAATTCCTCAAAGACAAATCGAAAAATTACAGTTGTCATTCTTTAATTGGTTTCAACAGTACAAGTTTATTGAGGATATAATCAATGATTACGAGGTATTTAGTCGTGAGTACAAGAACTTTGAGGAAGCTCGAATGTTGCTACTGATGTATTTATCAAAACGATTATGTGATTAACGGGGACGTTAGCTCATACACGATAAGGCAGCCGGCCAGTCACTGCGATCCGCTGCCTTTATTCAACTATGGGCAGGATAACGGAATAAGACATGTAATTTATATAAGTAGCGTTTTAGTTGGTGAGCAACTGAAACAAAATCAAAATTTTGATAAAGATCTATGTTTCAACTTTGCAAAGGAAAGCATTTCAACCAATAGGCAAGAGAGGAGGAATATAAAATTAACGTCGATTCGATAAAAAATGAGCTACTCCAACTTGAAAAAAGGTTATTAGAACCTGAGGTTCGATCCTCAGCAAAAGAGTTATCTAAATTACTTGCGGATGATTTTTTTGAATTTGGTAGCTCAGGAAAGATTTGGAGTAAAAAGGAAGGGCTTAGTCCAAATGGAATTGGTGTCGTCAGAATGCGACTAAGTGATTTTGATATTTATCCTTTATCTGAAGATATAGTCTTAACCACTTATAAAATATTCAACGAAGAAAAAATACAGCACTCGTTACGTAGCTCAGTGTGGAAATATAAAGATGCAAAATGGCAAATGGTTTTCCATCAAGGTACGCCTATTGTTTAAGCTAACGAGGAACAATAGTACGGCATTAACCGCCTAAGGAAAGGCGGTTTTTTTGGTCCGGAAAAAGGGAGGAATATTTAAAGCATGAACCTAAAAAAACAGATTCGCCAGCCTACTAATGTTGTTCCAGATACCCTGAACAAGCGGAGTAAGCAGGAATGGATTGAGAGCGCAGTGGTTTTGAAGCGGGAACGCTTTGAAATTGCCGGCGCTCTTTTTGATTGTGAGGAAGATACCCTGCTGTCTCAGCAGGAAGTTATTCAAAAGGTGCAGGCCTATATGGGACTGACAAAAAAGGAGGAAACAGTGAATGTCGATACAACGGAATAGACCAGGCGCGTATGTGGAGTTGCAGGCGGTTGCGAAGTCTCGTGTCCTATCGGTATCTGGTCGCGTTTTGATACCGTATCAAGCCGAGTGGGGGCTGCCGAATAAAGCAGTGGATATGGCGGATCAATCCGAGCGCTTCAAGGAATCTGGTCTACTTGTAGATGAGTTGGAACTGGCTGCAGAGAATGGCGCAACGGTAGTGGGTTATAGGGTTACGAATGGGAATGAGGTAGCTGCTTCGGTTGCTGTGGCCAGCAGCTACACAATTGAGGCACGTTATCCAGGTACTCGCGGAAATGATTTTGAGTACCTAATTCGGGCGAGTCTAGTGGATGCAACAAAGAAAGAGATTATCATTCGGGATACGCTAGGTATCTATGATACTGAGACGTTCTTGGTCGCTGATAAAACTGAAGCTATCAATGCTCTGAAAAAGTCCAACATGGTGCGTTTTAAGGACACAGGTGCAATGGCGCTGGCTGATGTTGCCTATACAAAGTTGGCCGGCGGAGTTACCGGTACTGCAGCGATTACGGCAGCCAATTGGAGCGGTATATTTAATCGGATTGATGGCCTGGTATTTGATGTCGTGTACTTGCCTTCCTCAGAAGCTGCTGTACAGGCGGCGGCGAAGCAATGGCTGCTAGATCGACGCACCAAGGCTCGTAAGCTGGCGCAGCTAGTGATTGCAGGCGCAACATCTACGGATGATGACATTGAAGTTCATAACACACGCAGCCGGGCTGCCAATGCACGTTTTATCATCAATTGCTCCTTGGCTGGTGAACATTCCAACGGAAAGACTTATACCTCCCTGCAGTGGGCGGCCTGGGTAGCTGGTCTTGCAGCTGGAACACCAGCGAATAAATCATTTACGGGTGTTAAGGTACCAATGACTGAAGCGCTAGTGGACTGGAGCCATAGTGAGGTTTTGAAGGGGTTGGCTGAAGGTACCCTGATGGCTACCCGGGATGGTTACGACTATATTATTGAGTCGGCAGTGAACACATTGACCACGCTTGGTGCCGGGGAACGAGAGGACTTCGGCAAGATTCGAGTTTCCATGACGATTGACCAAATTTTGAACGACATCTACTCTGCTGGTAAAGCAAACAAGGCTAAGCTGGACAATGATAAGGATGGTCGGGGGTTGTTTATCGCAGCAGTCGTTAGTTATCTGAAGACTCGTGCTGGACAGAAGGCGATTGACTCAGAGTTTACATTTACTGAGCATCCAACGAAGAAAAGTGATATGGATTATGCTTACTTCTCCCTGTCTGCAAAACCGCTGGACGCGATTGAGATCTTTAATATTGATTGGGAGGTGGCGTAATCGATGGAACGCGAACTTATTGGCCGTAATTTATCCGTACAGGATGACAATGGCGACTCGATTCAGACCATTAAAGAAGTGGAGGTTATCCTGAAGCCAGAGACACTGGATATTATCCGTGCGCGGAAGATGTCTAAGACGAAACAGATCGTCGGGTATGAGATCACCGTAAAGCTGGTTATGTCAAAACTGGAGTCCTCTCTTCGTTACAGGCTCCTTGCTAATTTCAAGGCGGGTAAGACGATGTTCCTGGACCGGATCACCGGCTCTCTTGAGGACATGCAGACTGGTAATGTAGAACGGGTGATGATCAGCGGTGTGCATATTCATGATGAAATGGATCTACTCGTTGCCAAGATTGACGACAATAATGGCATCGATATCACGCTTTCCGGTACCGCGAATGATTTTGACTTCATTGAACAGTTTCCGGATTATATGGCATAGGGACGGGTAACCGTCCTTTTTTTTATAAATCTCTTAATCAATTAAAAATTGGAGGAAGAATCACTATGAGCGATAAATTAGAAAAATATCTATCCAAAGGCAAAGCAGGTCGGAACGATGATACGATCACGGTACCGGTAGATGGAGAAGAATGGTCTGTGCGCCGCCTGACCACTATTGAGGTACGCCGAGCCTATGAGCTGGCCTATGAAGAAAACGGGGATCCGAAAGAATCCTATAACGAGATTGATGTCATGATTGTCAAGGCAACTGAACACGATTTTGATTGGAACAATAAAGATTTACTGCTCGCCTTCAATTGCACCAGCAAATATGAGCTACCTCCGCGTATCCTGGACAACCCTGCCGATTACGCTGTGCTAAGTAAGGCAGTGAACAAATTTCAAGAGACGAAAGATGCGCTACTGAAAGAAGCAAAAAACTCATCAAGCAAGACGGAGAAGCAAGCTGGGTAGCATCCTTTTGGATTAACCAGAAGCGGCTGCCGGCTGAAATCCTACCTTATGAGGTGGATAAACAGCGGCAGTATTATTTCTGTCTTGCCGCGGGGATGATTGCTGAGGAAGAAGCCAAACGCCTGGCTAACAAGAAATAGGCAGGATGGGGGTGAACAACTATAGCAGCGACAACAAAAGTGACGGTTCCGTTCGAAGCGCGGGATTTTATTTCCGGTGCTGTCCAGAATATGCGGAAGGCCATTCTTGGGGCGACTAACGATTTACTAGATTTTCGTCGAACTTCTGGACAAATGGGGGACAACCTTGTATCTGATCTTCGGCGATCCCGAAGCGCAGCGGATGATTTAGGTAGTCGGATCAATGATGCTGCAGACGAAACTCGGAGACTGGGACGAGCGAACATTGATGATATTTTCAGACGAGCTCGCTCCGGTGCAGACGATCTGCGCAGATCGGCATCTCGTGCAGATTCAGAGATTCGCGGAATGAGTGATTCTCGTGTGCATATACGTGCTCAAGATGAATTGAGCCCAGTTCTTGATGGTATATCTTCCAAGATTACAACGATTGCGGCAACTGCAGGTGCTCTAGTGCTAGGTGGCGGAATCAAGGACGCATTATTCGGGAATGTCATGGATTACTATTCTGAAGCTTCCCGAAGCGCAGCCTTATTGCCTACAGCTGCACGTGATCAAGGTCTTCAGACAGTGAAAGATCTAAATGCTCAGGGTATTATCTCTTCTCAGACGGAAGGGGCCAGACAATTAGCAGATCTAGCTCCGCTGGTTCGGGATAAATCACAAGCCAGTGACTTTTTGAGTGCTTCGTCAAAGATACAATATATCCGACCAGATGCCGGTGCTGAAGAAATTAACCGTGCGCTGGCACAATCTTCGGACACCTTTCGTGAAACATATGCTTCCGTTGCTGACAGCATGATGTATGCCTATAAAGAGGTAGGAGATAGACAGCAAGATCTCTTCGACACCTTTTGGGAGTACAGCGGATATTTCAAAAATACCGGTGCAAACTCCGGTCAGATGGCCAACTTCTTGACCCAAAGCGTCAAAGAGGGAGCCTTCAATTTCGATAAGCCTGCCGATTTTATCAAAGAGACATTCGGCGTGAAGGCTCTCGATGCGGGGGACATGGAGAAGTATTTCACTCTGCGCGGAGCTGGTAAGAACGACGCAGCAAAGCAAGCTGTCTCATTTACTGGTGACATTAACTCCGGTGAGGAGCAACGTGCAAAGGGAGCACTGATGGCCCTAGTTGCTGATTTGGCAAGTCAGTCACAGAGTGAGTTGAAGGCTTCTCTAGTATCTCTTGGATCGGCTACAGCGGAAGACAACGGAAGTGCTGTACTTAAGACCTTCCAAGTCCCTTTTCAACCTGCGCCTTCAGGTATTGCAGGGACGACGGAAAGAATGGTCAAAGCTCAACAGAATGCCAATCCCATGCAGGACATTATTCAGACGCGAGCACAGATTGATCAGCAAATGCAGGAGCTGGGAGCAAATCTTTCAGTAGCAGTTCTTCCAGCGTTACAACAATTCAATACTTTGTTGACTGAAAACAAAGATGAGATACAGGCATTGGGCTCAAATGTTGTTGATTTCGTGAATGGAATAACGAGTATCTATAAAGATCATTTTTCAGCAATTAACACGGGACTACTACTTATTGGTGGCAGTATTGCTACAATTAAAGGTGTGAAATTTGGGAAAAGTCTTATAGATGATACGACTGCAGGAGCAAGGCGTGTAAAGGGATGGTTTAGTCGAAGAAATTCAGGTACTGCCTCTAGTTCGACTTCAATAGAAGAAGTTGGCGGATCAGCAAGACGTAGATTCACACTTAATCGAGGTCGTAGAGGTAATGGCAGCAGCGGAGGAATTAGCGGTTTAAGCACCGTTTCCTCAATGACCATCAATGCCAGTGTGGTTTATCTCAATGAGGCTGGAGGGCTCGGTGGGCAAAATGGTGGTGGAAGAAATAATAGAGGTGGTCAGAGACGGGGGCGACGCGGACGATCTGGGAGTGGTGGTGCAAATGCCCGACGTGGCCGTAACTCGAATGGTTCTCTCTCTGCACGCCGTAGGACGAGCACACCGGACATACCTGACATCGAAACTCCAGCTGTGGGGCAACGGCGCATAGGCCGTGTAACCTACCGGAACACTAATAGGCTTCCGACTCGTCCACCTATCCCGGATGTTATTCCTGATGTACCGGGGGGCAGGGGGATCAGGGGGTTATTTAAAGGTGGAAAGAAGGCTCTTAAAGCTGCCGGTATTTTTGGAACTGTAGCCGGGGTTGGTCTTACTGGATATGATCTCTACCAAGCTTCGAAGAAAGACGGTTTAAGGGCAGGTATATCCTCGACTGGCGGTTCCATGGTAGGTGGTATGGCTGGAGGGGTAGTCGGAGGAATAGTTGGCTCTATCGCTGGTCCGCTTGGAACCGCAGCGGGCGCTGCAGCTGGTGGCTGGGTTGGAGAAAAGCTTGGTTCCATGGCTGATAATGCTGGATGGACGAAAAAGGCAGTAGATGGCATCTATTCGATCGGTGATTGGATTACAGGTAAAAGAAAGAAGAAGGAAGAGCCTGCAGTTACCGCTAAAGTTGTGCCTGAAGCCAAGGTCACCTTTGGTAACCTGACACCGGAACGAGAAAAACAATTACAGGAGACCTTCAACGCTTTCCGGGCCAATGTCGCCAAGGATGGATTAAAGACCGCATTGACCAGTGCTGTTAACGAGAGCGGTGTAAAAGAAACGGTCGATAAGATTAAGAATACATTTGTTGGCGCGTGGAAAAGCACAGAATCGGGTAAGGCTCAGCAAAATGTTCAGGCTGTTGGAGTGGCTGCACAGAAAACATCTGGACAGACTCAGCAGTTGGGTGTAACAACGAAGACCAGCACAGCTGGAATTGTTCAGGGTGCTGGTGCAGCGGGAGCGAGTATGCTCGGAATCGGGACTGCAGTAAAGACGGCTACAAATGAGACGAAGCAGCAGCTGCTATCGATACAAACGGTTACGAGTCAGAGTGAAAGCTGGGGCAGTACCATTATTACGAGGATTTCCAAGGGGATGCAGAGTAAATTCCCTGAACTTAAGTCGACAGCAATCGGTGCTATGGGTATTCTGAACACCTTGACTGGAGCAGGTGCGGCGAAATCTTTTGTTACCTCGAGTCTTCCCAATTCCAGTGGTGGTGCCGCATATGCAAACGGCGATATTATTACTCGACCTCACCTTGGATTGGTTGGTGAGGCAGGACCTGAAGCTATTATTCCACTTTCTGCAGGGCGCCGCCAGCGTGGTGTGGAACTGTGGGAACGGGCCGGCGCAATGTTGGGCGTTCGGGCTTACGCAAACGGAGGGATTGTTGGCGCGCAGCCTTTCCGAACTCAAGTTTACAAGGCTAAAGCTTACATTGATGATAACAACGATAATATAGGTTACGGAGCTGGGTATGCCGAAGGGATTCACGGATCTCTTGAAATGGTGAAAAGGCAAGGTATGAAGCGTTACACCAAGGCGATGAGTAAAGCGAGCAGCCTCACTGATGCTTATAAGATACGCTCAACGGGTCATCAATTGCGTAGGCAGGCTGCCAAGATGAAGACCTTTGCCAGAAGTACGAAACTACTTGGTAAAGTGGTTCGACCTGTTGGCTACGCCATGGATGCTTGGGATATACTCTTCGCTGGCAAAGGAAAGCGCGGGCGACAGACTGCTAAGGTAGCTGGTGGAATTGGAGGCGGGATCTTAGGTGGCGCGGCAACGGGTGCAATGCTTGGTACCTTTCTCATGCCTGGTGTAGGTACAGCCGTTGGCGGTGCAATCGGGGGGCTGTTAGGAACAATCGGCGGTGAGAAGTTGGCCACGAAAATGTATGATGGCATTTTTGGATTCTTTGGCCGTCGGAAAAAGCGCAAGAAGAAGTATGCCGATGGTGGGTTGATTAGCGCTCCACATATGGGACTGGTTGGTGAAGCTGGTCCGGAGATGATTATTCCACTTTCGCGGCAGCGGAGTAAACGAGGAAGAGCATTGTGGGAACAGGCGGGGAGCCTACTGGGTGTTCGTCCCTACGCAGATGGTGGTGCAGTAGGCATGAGATCTTCCAGTATCCCGTTAGCGAAGACACTGGCGCAGGCACCTGCAGCGATCCGTGATATCGTAATTGAGAACATCAACATCGATTTTGGTGAACTGGCCAAGGGAATTACCAACTTTGCTGAATTCGCCAAGATGCTGACCAGTCCACAGGGACGAGCGTTGTTCCGCAAGGTTTTCGGCGAAGAGTTGTACAATGCTCTGGAAAGCGGGGGGTAAATCATGCTGACCATGATACGTGATAAGAATCGCTTCACATTTCCAATTACACCGGCAGAGATTCAGATCACTAGCAGCAATGAGATAGATTCCTTTGTAGTAATCACAGGTGAAGAGAAGACAAGTAAGAGACTCACTTCGAAGCTGAAGCGGGTCTCTTTTTCTGTGATCTTCCCACGAGCCTGGGAGGAACTTTGGGAAACCGGCAAAGAGACGGTGGCTTACCAGTCTCCAGAACAGGCTTGGAAGTTGATGGAGGAATGGAAGCTCAAACCGGTTGTTATTAACTTTGAATCGCTCTTTTCGCAGACCATGTGGTTTGAGAGTTTCGAGGCTACGTATAAAGATGGCCAAGCGAATCTGCATATCAGTTTTAATTTTGTAGAGTTTAACCCAGTTAAAATCGTGTCGTACTCCAACACCAAGCAGCTTTTAAAGCCAGGTGTAATCATAACCAAATCATCCAAAAATCGACCTAATACAACAGGGAAAACGGATAGTAAAAATAAAACTAAGAAGAGCGATAAGCAGAAGAAAGCCGAAGCAAAAACAGCCGCCGACAATAAAAAGGGAAACTTTGATTATTTGGCTCAAAAGGAACGAATTCTGGACAAGAACTCTAGTGTTAAAAAATAAAGGGTGGGATTAAAATGGACAATTTTGCGATCCTTTACGGAAAGGAGAGTAACCGGCAGCTGTTAACGGATGCGGCAGTTGAATTGTCCTGGTCTTCAGCACGAGATGAAATCGCACGTAGCGCAACTGTTCGACTCCGCAACGTTGCTGATTTGAAGGTAGCCGGCATGCTGATGTGCTTTTCATCGCGGCTGAAAGGAATGGGAGTGCTTCATCACAAGAATCAGTTCTTCCATGGACCCATCATCAAGTATGAACAAAATGAGTTCACGGATGAATGGGAGGTTGAAGCTCGGGAGATGAGTTGGTATTTAGCGAAGAACAAAGGCACACGCCCATACCTAAAGGGTGAAGCCGGGGCTGAGCTTCAGCGTTATATCAAGACTACCGGAATTGATTTTCGATGTCCTGCGTTAGGGTTTAACCTGGATGAACGGTATGGCACGATGTTTCATTCAGAAGTTATCTTGGATGTGCTGCAAAAGGCATATGAGCGTAGCGGCTACCGTTATCATGTAGATGTAGTTCGGACGGATTCGAGTTTCTACCTGCAGGTGGTTCGGGAGGGGATGAACACTCTTGTTCCGGTCTTCATTCCAGAACAGATGGAAGCCAGTACCACCGGTTATAGCATCGAAGAGACCTATACAGTGGTCACAGCTCAAAAGTACAAGGATGATAAGCTATCTTCCTCCGTCACCAAGACAGCGGCAGGAGCAGTGCAGACTATGGGTCGGATGGAGGAAATCATTGAGGTGGAGGAAGATGAGGACCCGGCCACGATCGCTATGCAGCGCCTGAAGGCTTTGTCTCAGGCGAAGCAGATTAAGAAAATTACTGTAAAGCATGAAGACCACACGCTGACAGGGCTTCGGGCTGGCTGGATGGTGTTGATCAAAACGGACCATACCTCCAAGTGGATTGTAGAGTCTGCTGAGAGCAGTTTTAAGAATGGGTTGTACACTGTGAAGCTTGAGCTGGAAAGAAGGGAGTAACGTTGCTAAGTGATGCTTTGAATTTGTTGAAGGAAAAGACGAAAGGTCATATTGACGCCCGAGATACCGAACGTGCGACATTATTGAGTTGGCCAAGTAAACCGGAAATACAGGTAGAAGGTGACCCGAAACCTTATCCTGCAGATAAACTGGTCTTTGCAGAATATCTGCAGGAACGCCGTATCGATGCAGTCTTTGAGGTTGATCAACTTGAGGTTTCAAAGTTAACTGGTGTCCTAACGATTCCCAGCCCCCTGAAGGTTGGAGATCAGCTTATCGTTTCTCGCATGACGAGTCAGCGGTATTATGTGCTCGGAAAGGATGTGGGAAGCAGTGGCGGATAGTTTGTTTCCTGAATTGGACATATCAGATATCGGAGAAGTCGAGCTTACAGAATCGGTTGTATCGGCTACAAAATGGACTTACGTGATCGATTACCGTAACCGGCGTGCCGTACTCACTGAAGATGGGCACCCGAAGAAGACAGGTTCTTATGCTGAGTACTTGGTTCAGACAGCGCTCAAAATCCTTAATACAGAACGCTTTCGTTATGTATTGTATGGGGAAGAGGTTGGCGTGGAGAGATCGGAGTGGTCCACTTGGGAAGATGTAGAGATCAAACGAGATATGGAGGAAGCTTTGACTGCTCATACCGAGATTGTGCGTGCTGAGGTGCGATCGATGATGCGAGAAGGACAAGAGATGCATCTTAGAATATTGATAACTGGCTTAGCGGGTCAAGTGGAACTGGAGGAGGCGATTAGTGTATGACCATTAAACTGAGTGATTTACCGTCACTCCCCTACATGCCTATCCTAGAAGAAGAGCCAGAGGAAATCTATCAACGTTGGGTGAACCGTGCCATAGCCCTGGCGCTTGAACGAGGGTTACCACCGCCGCCAACAGGAGAAGGGGAGTATTTTTATGATTTGTGGTACCCTCTTGCGTTGGAGCTTGCCGAACAGCAAATGCTATGGACTTATGGATTCCTTCAGGGCTTTCCCATCTGGGCGGACTCTGAGTATCTCGATGGTCACGGATGGGCTGCAGGTCTTACCCGCAAGGAAGGTGAAAGTGATGATACATTTCGCTTGCGTATGCTTGAACGTGCTGCTACGGAAATTGGGAGCGGACGTCGCAAAGATTATGAAACCTGGGCCACGGAGAAGGCAGGTGTGGGTGGAGCCATTGCCCGTGAAAAAGAACGGCATGATAATTCCATTGATCTTTACTTGACCAACCTGGACGGACAGCCGATTACTGAGGAATTTGCTGAGACGGTCAAAGCATGGATGTGGGAGGAGCGGCGGATCGCTGGCCATGACTTATTGGTACATCCGGCTCCGGTATTTAATGTACGCTTAGAGACAAGCTTGTTAACATCTAGCGGTACCGATCTGACTGTGTTGGCAACAACCATTCAACAGCGTGTGTTGGATTACGCGAGTGGACGTTCCAAACTAATATACAATTACGTGGCTGCCTTATTACTGCTACCTGGCGTAGAGGATTACGAGAATCTAACCCTTAATGGTGATGTAGAGGATATTGTTCTTCCGTTGTCATCTGTTTTGAGAGTGGAAGTGATCTTGTTATGATCCCGCTGAGATATCGTGAAATGCTGCCACCTTATTGGTATGAGATTGATATGGCAGACCGTCATTTTTCAGTTTTTGAGAAGGAAATGGATGATCGCCTGCAGACGATAGATGATCTGAGCAATCAGTTTATCCTTAGGAGATCTACCTGGTCATTGTGGATTTGGGAGTGGATATACTTCCGGAAGACTCAAGAGGGAAGTGACGATGAACGTAGAGAGGCGATACGTCGGAAGCGCTGGGGCGATCGTCCTTTTAAGTTACCTCTGCTGCGGGAACTGGGGAATCAGCATGGTAAGTTGATAAGTGTTTCAGAGGATTTTTTTGCAAAAGAGATCCATTTTGAATTTTCCTTAGTTCAACCGTTTAACATGGCAGGTCTACAGGCTGATTTTGAATACGTGCGTCCGGTTCATATTCGTCGAGCAGTATTTAGTTCAGCAGTTCCGACGCAAGTCATTAATATAAAAGGTACTGGGTACTCGCATGGAGTGGACTTCCCGATTTGCGGGTTTGAAGTGCCGTTTGGGGGAGGCGAGTAATGGCAGACGTTATTAAGCAGTTGTTTCTGGAGAAGTTGATTTCGAATTTGAATGGCCACATCGTCAGCGCGTGGGTGAATATAGGAGGCGTTCAGACGACGTATCCTATTTACAACACAATTGTGTCTGGTTTGTCTGTTCGAAAGTACATTTATATAACGGAGACGCAAGCTATCGGTAAACAACTTTTAGGCGCAGCCTTGTTGGATGCTGAAGGTAATATACTGGCAGATCAACCCCTTCTCGTAACTAAAAACGATAAGGGGTTTTTGATTGCCTTTGAATTTGTTTTGAGATTGGAGGTGAATGCTGGTGGCGTATAACAAGCAGCAGTGGAAGGACGAGATTCCCGACCTGACCAAGCCGATAAGGGATTCCTCGGGAAAGCAAAAGACTGACCCACAAACCGGACGGCCTTTGTACGAACTGGTCCAAGAAGGTACACGCCTTACATCTCAGCGTTTGAATCACATAGAAGATGGTATTGAGATCGTCCATGAACTGGCAGGTCAAAACGCTGCGGATATTGATACACATAAAAAAGATACAGTTAAGCATATAACGGCTGCTGAAAGAGCGGAATGGAAAGCCAAGGAGACACCTGTAGGTGCTCAAACTAAAGCAGATGCTGCTCTATCATCAGCCAAAACCTATGCAGATACCGCACTGCTTGTAAAGGCAGATAAGTTATCCACTTATAGCAAAACGGAGACTGACCAGCGTATTCAAGCTGTGGTCGGGGCCGCGCCGGATGCTCTGGATACACTAAAGGAAATCGGGGATGCACTGAATAATGATCCAAACTTTGCGGCTACAGTCACCAATCAGCTTTCGGTCAAAGTGGACAAGGTATCAGGCAAACAACTTTCAACGGAGGATTATTCTTCTGCAGAGAAGGCGAAGTTGGCCGGGCTCACTCCTGGAGCTGGAGCTGTGGGGTCGGCTACAGATGCTACTATAGGTAATCGTACTGCGGATCCTTCGATTGCTACTCCCTATAGCTTAACGGGTTCTCTCACTCAATGGTTTTCATGGCTTACTAAATACCTTAAAACTATTAGTGGCAAGGCAAACCCATTCGACCCACCTGATATTACGCTAGCCGCAACCAAGACTCACGTAGATAGCACCGTAGTACATCTCACCGCAGTAGAACGCAGTGCTTGGAACGCCGCCGAGACCAATGCAAAGAATGCTTCCATTTCCAAGACAGAGAAGGGCGTAGCTGGTGGCGTAGCTGCTTTAGACGCCACGAAGCTCATGCTATCGGACGGTACCATATTAGGTAGTAGAGTTGTTGAAAGAGTGTTCAACTTCTCGTTTGCTAACGGGGTTGCCAACCAAAAAATCGATGTTATTTTCCCTGTCAACGGTGGTCTTTATGAGATTGAAGTCATAGGTTCTTTCAACACGGTTAACACCGCAGGTAAGATAGTTAAACGATTTAATGGTACTTATTCTAATCCTGCATCTTACCCATCAGGTACACAGTATACAGAAGTAACCGGAGTCGTTAAAAGTCATATATCTATTGGCGAACCTTTTCTTGACTCAGACTCGAAATGGCGAGTTTCGTTAGAAGCGCGCACCGCGGCACCAAACCCATTCACTGTAATTGCAAGAGTTTTGAGCGGCGGTGGGGCAGCTACTGCTCCTACACTGAGTGCTGTTTACACCGGTACTGCCGCAACTACGCTTCCTGTTGCTGTACAGTCTATACCAGACGACACAGTAACTCAGTCCGGTTATTTAATTCAAAAGCACCAGCTGACACAGAACAACGGAACAGCATTCACTATCACAACAGGAAGTGTGGACACCTTAACTACATCTGGTCTATACAATATCCAGAGTTCTTCTGTTACGGGACTACCAGGGGCTACCACAGGTATCTTAGTAGTAGAAGATATCATTCAGCGTTTCACAGAGACACCTACTATGCGTACATGGAAGCGTAGATGGGCTGGTACTTGGAATGCATGGGTAGAGGACGAGAATGCGAGCCGCAAGAACGTGGCTAGTGGTTATGCAGGGCTGGGTTCAGATGCTAAATTTATGGACGCGCAGATTCCTCTATACCTAGCACGTAAGGCTGGCACGCTTGCTGACGCGACTGACTTGAACACTTTGGGAGAGGGTGAATACTGCTGTCCTAGTAATGCGAGCGCGGCGACTATGCTGAACCTACCCGCAGCAGTTACAGGGCAATCTTTCTTTCTGAAGGTTACCAAGCACGCAGGATTTAACCAGACACTTACCACTTATGTTGTAGGAGTAAACATGCGTGTGTTTACCCGGAATATCTATAATGGTGTCATCTCTGAGTGGTACGAACAAGAGCACTCGGGCAAAAAGAACTTAGCTAATGGTTATGCAGGGCTAGACGCTAGCGTTAAAGTTCCACGTGTTAATACCTACAGTTCCTTATCTGGTACAGGCACAACAATTACTAATATGGACACCTTGTATGCAGCGGGAGTTCATGCTATCGGCAATTCTGCTACTGGCGCTCCTGAAACTGGGTATGGTCAAGCTATAGTACACGTCAGCTCAGGAGAAGTGCATGACAATGTAGGTAATTGGATCTGGCAGATGTGGTTTGGTGTTACTGGAGGCACATGGGTAAGACAGAAAGTTAATAACGGTATATGGCAACCGTGGGCTAAGATGTGGACGGGGAAAAACGATGGTGAATTATTGGTATCCAGACCGCCAATAGCAAATAACACGGATTACAATACCATCACAACTAACGGGGTTTACCCTATCTATCAACCTACAGGAACATCCAATTCACCTCTTATCACATATGGATTATTAACCGTATCTAAAGGGGCTGGAGGCGTTTCTTATACAGAGCAGAGGGCTATTGATGTTTTAACGGGTATTACTTATTCAAGAATAGCAAACGCAAGTGTCTTCACTCCTTGGGTATCTAACATAACCAGTGGCGGCGGGACAATGAAAGCCCCTCTTTTGCGCGATTATGGCACACTTTCCGTTAAATATCACAATTTAGCCTCTTACTACTCAAACGGTGTTGTGACAGGGACAATTAAGATCACATTACCCGTAGCGTGGAATCAGGCAATGATGCGTATAAAGATAAGCGGGTACGAGTACGTAAATGGCAAAGGCGCGTGGGAACTTACACTAGGCGGGTATAACTTTGCGACAGGATGGGCGCAAGTTTCCGCATATGCCGAGGGCGGTCTACCGTTTACTTCTGTTAGGTTTGCATACGATGGAGCGAAATGTTGCATCCTTCTTGGGGGTCTAACCACTCCTTGGAATTACCCATCTATAGAAGTATCTGAAGTTCTGGCTTCACATAATGGAGCGGCAGGGCTAGGCGGGGCATGGACAGTAACTATACTAGCTGCTGAGAATGGGATTACAAGCGTACTTGCTGCACCTATTGTATGGGGTAACGCCAATACATTAAACGGATTCACAACATCGGTTGCAGCGGCAGCCAATACGATTCCAGTTAGGAATGCAAGTGGGGAGCTAGAGGGAGTATCTAGCGTACTAGCAAAAGCAGAAGACAAACCGATAACAAATTCTTCTGCTGGGATTATGGCTCTTAATTACATGGTCACAGGAACGGATCAGACGCTAATGGTGTTGGCGTATTTGTCCCTGATGAGTGTTTCAGACTTTTCGATGTACATTTCATACACCGACCCACGACTAGGTTTAAAAAACTATGGGATTTGTCCGCTCAAACGGTTAGAGAGTGAAGCTTACGTATTTGTTCCAGCATTCATAAGAGCAAAGGCGGGTACTGAAGTTAGGCTCATGGTGATTCATAGTGATGATGCCTTCCCAGCCTATATAACAGCATCTATCGGAAAGGGGTAAAGAAGAATGACACAGTTATGTTTGCCGGGAAATGCCAAGACAACACAAGTGCTAGAGGGAGTCGGATTCAGTGCCGGAGCTATTTACAACGGTAAGGGAACTATGAAAAATATGGGTGACCAAGAAATGACCGCTGTAGGCGCTTATATGCAAGAAGGTTACTTATCTCTATCAATGGGGGGGATAGGGGGCAATAACTTCCAAGCCGTGAATGACGGCACGCAGTTAACATATGCCGACCCCGTGCACGTATCTGCTAAGAACATCATCATGGGCGTTGAAATGTTAGGGTTAGACGGTACGGCTACCTCAGATGCTACTGCAACAGCGGCAGATATCGCGGTGGGTAAAATAGCATACAGCCAAGGAGTTAAACTTACAGGTACCAACAACGCTTCTCCACCTATAGTAGACAGCGTATACCCTTGCTATAAAAACACCGTGTATAATTACCCTCCGGCCATACTGGCAGCAATCAATAACTTGGGTTTATGGCAGTCGCTATATATACAGCTCACTGAGAGCTACTTCGGGTCTTCGCCAGATTTTATTGTTTTTGTCAAGACAACAACTGGTGTGGCACCTCTCAGTTTTATAACTAACCAGGCGACCTGGTTAACAATATTATCGGCTTCTACATTTCAGCGAACCTCTGCTGCCGGGCTGAATAACAACAGAGTTTCTTTTAGGGCTTATCTAATTAATGGGTCTGCATAACAGCCACGCGCGACGAGAATTACCTTAACTAATCGACAAAATATTCCAATATATTACGCCCATATAGGCGTTTTTATTTTGCCCTCGGATCACCGGGGGCTATTTATATAAGGGGGGAAAGGTAGTGGAGATTACAACGATCACAGCATTAGTCGCAGCAGTAAGCGGTGTTGTATTAGGGTGGGTAACCAGAACATCTGCATTTAAAAAGGATGTGGCACAGGAGGCTGGTAGTGGAGCGGCACTGCGTACAGACGTTGAATACATCAAACATGGCGTTGATGATGTTCGATTTGAGTTAAAAGACCAGGTAAGACGATTTGATGCATTAACAGAGCGAGTAACACGAGTTGAAGAATCTACCAAGCAAGCGCATAAGCGCTTGGATAAAATCGAAGAATAGAGAGGATGAATTGATATGGAATGGAATGCAATTGCGAATTTTATTAAACCGGAATTGTTGATGGTTGTCGCAGTATGCTGGGTGATTGGGTATATCCTTAAACAAACACCAAAGGTACCAGATTGGACAATCATTTACGCAGTTACTTTAGCTGCAATCATCTTGGTTGTACTGACTACTGGATTAGATGTGGATAGTGTACTGCAGGCGATTTTATGTAGTGCAGTTGCTGTGTACGGTAATCAGCTGGTTAAGCAAGCTAAGAAAAGTGGTGACGAATAATGAAGAAGGTATGGATCGACGCAGGACATGGTGGTAAGGATCCAGGAGCAGTTGCAAATGGTTTAAAAGAGAAAGATATCGTACTGTCAGTGGCTTTGGGGATTAAAAAGAGACTTGAGGAAAATTATGATGGAGTGCATGTTTTGCTCTCTAGAAGTTCTGATGTATTCTTGGAACTCGCGGAGCGCACAAGTCTTGCAAACAAAGCTGGTGCTGACATTCTGGTGTCCATGCACTGTAATGCTGGTGGCGGCTCTGGTGGCTTTGAAACCTTTAGATATACAAAAGCCTCAGCCGCATCAGCAGCACTTCAAAACGTCCTACACAAGGAGATTATGGACACGCTCAATAGGGTTGCGGTTGGAGTGATCAATCGGGGGCAGAAGGCAGATAATTTGCACATGGTACGAGAAAGCGAGATGCCGGCAGTACTGACTGAGAATTTGTTTTTGGATGTTGCAACCGACGCTGCCAAACTCAAAAAAGACGCGGTTATCCAAGCGATTGTAGACGGTCATGTGACTGGCATCGCTCAGTATTTAAGCTTAAAGAAAAAGGAGAGTGTCGTAGTGAACAAGGACAATAAAGTGACAGTCAATGTAAACGGCAAAAAGGTAGCTGATGGAGTATTGGATGCTGGTACTGTTCAGGCTCCAGTGAGGGCCGTGGCTGAGGCATTAGGTACTGTGGTGAAGTATAATGCTGTAACAAAGTCGGTAAATATCACCTTAAAGTAAAATCCCATACGTTTGGGGTTAAGCCTGTCAGCTTCGACAGGTAGGCTTTTTCTCGTCTCTTTCTCGTTCATGCATGCCCAAGCAAAAGGCTGAATTACAACATACTTTATGTTGAATTCATTTATGAAGGAGGAAAAACTGATGGGTGGAAATGTTGGAGGAGTTGGTGGCGTTGGCCATCACCATGTTGGATTCACATCCACTGGTGCGATTCTGGTTCTTTATATCTTGCTGGTCATTATCCTTTGTTCATGCTTTATCTAAATTCTCAAACGCTTTGTATTGTGCCCACTAGCTTCGGTTGGTGGGCTTTTTTGTCGTTTACAGATGATCTCCTGATCATTTAGAATAGATTACCAAGACTACCAAAGTATTATACGAAAAATAAAATAATATTAAGAGATTTCCGTTACTTTTGCTGCTAAGTTTGTTGAAATGTTAGGAATATTAGGAATATTGTACAAAAAAGCACTTATATGCTGGTAAAGGATCTGATAATTATGAGTAGAAGTCAGCTTTTGAAAGATTTAGTGGGCGGAAAAACAAGTATTGAAAGTATACTTATGAGATTAAAGATTATTATGAGCGACCTCGACAACGATATAATTATCATTTGGATCAATGGAGAACTTGAAGGTTATAAGGACAGATCTGAAATTCCAAGTTATAGAATTCTAAAAGGTACTCCAATGGGTACTTTTATCATTAATCAAAATGTAAAGTATTCTAATTCACAAGTGCCGTTGGAATCTTTAATTTCTCAAGAACAAATTGATGAGATCATAACACTGCATATGAGTGATGGTATTGCATCTATAGAATCAATTCTTAGTGGGACAAACAGAGATAACTATGCAAAGCAAGTTCCAACTGCACTCTGTCACGGCATTTCGAATCTTAATCTTCAAATAGCCGGCATGAATGTTATGATACCTTCAAATCGAATTGAAGGAGTAGTGTCTCAAGTAAAATCTAAATTGACGGAGATAATATTAGGACTTGAGAAGAAGTTTGAAAATTTAGATGA
>NZ_CDRJTB010000067.1:0-37076 GCF_976954365.1 Paenibacillus sp. Marseille-Q9583 | reverse complement strand
CGTGTAGAATTTAACGTAGTTCAAGGCAATCGTGGTCAACAAGCTGAGAATGTTGTAAAACTCTAAAGTTGTGAAAAAAATCCCCAAACTTATAGTTTGGGGATTTTTTTAAAATATAAGAAAGTATAAGTTTCACACCATACTTTATGTCTTATATTTCTCGCTTAGTAGAAAGGTGGCGGATGTAAGTGCAGGTGTTTGAAGACTGGAATTTAAAAGTGAAGAAAACCTTTAACGCTACAAGCAACAAAGAAGTATTGACTGTGTCTGAAGCCGGTAGCTTGCTTGGTCTGTCTAAAGATCAAATGAAAAGCTATGTAGACCAGCATAAGTTAACCAAAGTCCCAATTATGAGAAGTGTTGTCAGGTATCTTTTACTGAAAAGTGAAATCGATACGATCCTGAACAAAACCTAATGTAACCTCAATAAACTTTGCAGACCCATCCTTGATAGGATGTGGTCTTTTTTTTGCCTCAAAAATTTCTTATAAAAAGAAACTTATCGATCCAATGATCGTCTATAATAATGGGATATTTAGGTAATGGAGGGTAGGCAGAAATAAAAAGTGATGTTCATTAATGGTGAGAAGTCGCATAAACAGAAAGGGTAATTCATTCAAATGAAAAATAAACAGAGCACTCATCCACCTGCTTCATTTGCTTTAAGTAGAATCGAGAAAAAGAAAGTGAAAAAGAATAAAATCAGCAAGAAAATGAAGATTTGGTATTTTTCGATCGCTACCTTACTTCTTGTTGGGCTGGGATCCTTTATTTTCCGTAAAGAACTAATGATTTTTGGGTTTGATAATGTTGTAGCACCAACTATTGAACACACCCTTGAAGAGTCTTATGTGCCGTTGGAAGACACTGAAGAATCTGGATTACAAGCAACGACGGAAAATAAAGACCGTCCTTTCTCTATCCTTCTACTAGGCACCGATCAGCGTGGCAAAGAAAACGGACTTTCTGATTCCATTATTTATACAGTTATTCGACCTGTAGACCATAAAGCACTGCTCGTCTCGATTCCCCGTGATTCATATACTGAAATTATTGGAGCAGAAAATATCAAAGGAGCACGAAAAGAAACCAAGATTAATGCAGCGCACTCCTACGGTGGTCCTCAGATGAGTGTGGATACCGTTAAGAATCTACTGAACGCACCTATTGATTACTATGCTACTATTAATTTCAATGGGCTTGTGGGTGTTACAGATGCTCTTGGAGGAGTGGTGCTTCCGATCACCAAGGTGATAGAGAATAAGAGCCCCGATCATGAGAAACTAAGAATTGAGCCGAACAAACCGATCTACTCCGGTAAGGAAGCTTTAATGTATGTAAGATATCGGGAAGATTCCGATTTTAAGAGAACAGAGAGACAAAGGATTTTCCTAAAAGCAGCGCTTGATCGGATGAAAAGAATAGATAATATTCTTAATATACAGAACATTATTGAAATTGCTGGGAGTAACTTTAAAACCAATATGAAGTCAGATTTTATTTTGGATTTGGCTAAGAAGGTAATTCTTGAAGGTGGAACCCCTGAAATAACGAGTCATATGCTCCAAGGGGAAGGAAAACATACGGATCAATGGTATTATATACTCGATGAAAATGATGTAAAGCGTACCCATGATATGATCGAGATTTGGCTGAATCCAGAATCTACGGAGGCTGATCTAATAACTGCTTCTAAGGATGATGCTGCATAATATTTTTGCTATTCTATTTTATTTTTACACGGAGGTTAGCTTCTATGGCAGTAAAATCAATGGAGCAAATGATACTCGAATTTAAGTCTCTTATTCCATTCGTGAAATCATTAGAAGAGGTGCCAGATAAACATTGGGATAAGCCCATAGCTACTGGTAAATGGACCGTGAAGGATATTCTCTGTCACCTCATGCTCTGGGATAAATATTTCTATGAAGGTGCTATTAAGAAGATTATTTTGAAAGAACCACTAACAACGAAACATTTGGATTTTAACGAATTTAATGCTAATGCGATTGAGTATGCCAAATTGTTATCCAAGCAAACCTTGATAGAACAATTTGTGCTCTACAGAACTAGAATTTTAGATACAGTCTCTGGATTAACGGATGAAGAATGTGATTTGGAATATAAGGATGGAGACCGCAAGAAGTTCAGTGTTCGCAAGTATATAAGAAGTTTTATTCCACATGATAAGCATCATAAAAAACAGATTGAACAATTTCTAAAATACATACAGCAAGGTTGAAAGCTTGCCTTTTATGGTTTAAGCTTTAGCGCGGTTCTGAACCAATTTCATGGATTGGCGAATGAGTATTGGGCCGAACATGCTGCCGACTGAGGCGGCTATAAAGGAATGTAAGGGAAACCTTATGGCAAAGTAAATGACAGTTCCAGCTACAAAGTCAATAAGAATGAATTTCTTGATCTCGGATAGTGGGATTGTGACGAAGACAAATGATTCTTTATTTTTCAATTGGTTGACCTCCTAATTGATAACGCAGCATATAAATCCACTGTTCATTCTATTTTAAGAACAAGATGTCCCATTCGAAATATTTAGACTAACACATAGAAGAGTTTCGTCTAAATTTACAATCGAATTGTAAGTAAAAGAATAGAAGAGTACTTGTGACTGAAATGCACCCCTTAGAATAAACATTGGAAAACCTTCTGGGTCCGATGTCTTTCTATGAGGTGCATTTTTGCTCAGTTTCTGCAACAGATAAGATCTCAATGTTAAAAAGACAAATTTCCACTTGGAAAATTTGGTTTTCATAGGTGATATCCCATATTCCGCCGATTTCTTCTACCGCATTCTTTACGCTTTTTAGACCGATACCATGAAAATGCTTGTCTCGTTTTGTTGTGGCTAATTCCCCGAAATGATTCATACGTATTGAATGCTGATATGGATTCTGTATTCTGATAAATAAAGTACCCTTATGATAATGAAGTTGGAATTTAATATAGGGCTGAGTTACACCTGGATGCTTGCATGCTTCTATGGCATTATCAAGGGTGTTCCCTAGAATAATGCTAAATGCATAAGCATCAAGGTCAAGCTGAGGTGGAATCTTAATATCCGTTTGAAAGGAGATACCCAGCTTTTTGGCAAATTGTGACTTGTAATTAATGATAGAGTCGATTAGGATGGAGCCGGTATTACTTTCACCTGAAGAGAGTTCTATTACTCCAAGAAGCTTATCTACATCATTCAGTCCGGCTTCTTTTTCCCCAGCTTGTAATTGAGACCTCAGGCCGAGCAAGATATTCCTGAAATCATGTTGAAACGTAAAGACTTCTTGCTGCCTTTCTTTTGTTAGCAGATACTGGTTCATATAGTAGGTGTTCTGCTGTTCCAACAAGTAGTTTTTATTCTGTGCCGATTGTATGGTTAATACACGATCACACAAAAGAATGATCAGGAAGTTGATCAACAGCATTCCTCCGGACAAAGTCGGATACAACGCCGGATATTCCCGCAATGACAGCTCGCCCGATAATTTTGCAATACTGAGAATGCTGATAAACGGAAAGCAGAACAGCCCGATCCAATACCAACTGCTTAGACTGCCCTCACCAAAAGCTTTGGTAAAACGAAGCGTGATCTGTACCAGTATAAACATCAGAATCTTAGACAAAAACAAGGTAAAGATGTATCCGCTTGTCGTATACACAGGTGCAGTAGCTGCATCTGAAAGAATAATCAATGCGACTATAAATAAAGCAGCACCAATACGCCATTGTATTTTTCCTTTATACAAAAAGGACAATAGAACGATCCCCACTATATTAAGCCCTAGCATCCATAAGCCGGGGAGTGGGCTGTAATGAAGGAGGAGTACGAAAATATAATAAGCAGTGTATACGGAATAAAGGATTACTTTGGATTCCCAAAGCCGTGGGAAACAATGATCATAGAAATAATGAATGATAAATGGGAGAGCTGCCAGTGTGAGGGCATAGAACAGCTCATCCAGTAGAATATTATTCAAGCAGACTCCCCCTGAATTGCAAATAACTCTTTTTCACTACGGTGCTTTGCTTATCGCTAATCGGAAGTTCTTCCCCACTCGTTAATATAATTTTTTTGCCCTGAATTTGTTTTATGTAATCGAAATTTACAAGATACGATTGATGAATCCGCACAAACTGCTTCGAAGGTAGCTTTCCTTCTTCTATAGATAAAGTACTGTAATATTCCGTTTGATCTTCCGTTGTTTGCAAAATGATTTTTCGGCGATCACTTGCCAAATACATAATATTACGGATTGGAATAAGTAGTTTAGTTCCACTTTGGTGTACAGGCAGTAATTTTGGTTGGTTTTGCTGACGCTTGACCTTTATTTGCTGAATCATAGAGATTAGTTTTTTTTCAAAAGACTCGTTATGTATAGGCTTCTTTATAAAACCGGAAGGTTGAACGTCAAATAGTTGAACATGATACTCTTCGTGGCTCGATACGTAAATCAACCGAACCCTATCATTATCACAATCTCTCCGTAATATATGACCCGCTGTTATTCCGCTTATTCCCTTCATTTCTATATCCATAAAAATAAGATCAAATGGACAACCATGTTGAATGGCTTTCGTGAAACTTTCACCAGAATAGAATATGGATACCTCAATCTTTACGGTCTGCTGAATGGGATGGTTAAGGATCAATCTCTCAATATATTCTGTTGCCTTGAAATCATCATCACAAATAGCAATATGTATCATGTGAAATTCCCCTCCTGTGTTATAAATAATAATACATTATATGGGATTATAATCAACCTTTATCCTTTTAGGGATCACTTGGAAGTGGCGAAAGTTACATATATTCCCGTGTTTTTTACCATTGCGATTAGTAATTCTAGTAAACATGCTAATTTAATATCAATTAGTAGCAGACGGTATGGAGGAGTTGAAAAATGAATACAACAATCTTTGAAGCTGAGGGATTAACTAAACAGTACGGCAGTGCAAATGCGCTTCAAAATATAAATATGCAGATTAAACAGGGTGATATCTATGGCTTTGTAGGTGAGAATGGAGCAGGTAAAACCACACTCATGAAAATAATTAGTGGATTAGTTTACCCTACAAAAGGGACTATCCAATTGATGGGTAAAAGTAGTGAGAAGGACATCGCACGAGTCAGAAAAAAAATGGGGGTTTTAATAGAGCTGCCTGCCCTCTACCCCCATATGAATGCTGAAGAGAATTTAAGCTTTTATTGCAAGATTCATGGTATTTCGGATTTCAAGAGAATTAAAGATGTGCTGAATTTAGTGGGACTAACGGATGTTGAAAACAAAAATACAACGGAATATTCTCTGGGCATGCGTCAACGCTTAGGGCTGGCAATTTCCCTTCTCAATGAACCGGAATTTTTAGTGTTAGATGAACCGATTAATGGACTTGATCCTACAGGAATTGTAGAGATGAGAAAACTATTGGCTAAGCTGGCACGTGAAAAAGGGGTTACCATCTTGATTTCCAGCCATATTTTGAGTGAGCTCCAATTGTTAGCTACCAAATTCGGGTTTATTCATAAAGGGCAGTTCATTAAAGAAGTCTCTGTGGAAGAACTCTTGCGATCAGCCGAAGCGCAAATTTGTATTAAGACCGTTGAAATAGCTGCAGCAATAAACGTGCTCAAGAACGATCTTAATATTCATTCGATCACATTGTCAGAAGCCGGAGAAATATTGGTTCCCAAGGATTTGACAGATCTTGAACAGTTAATGTCAACGTTAATTAGAAATGGCATTCCACTTGAAGGAATCAACCTGTCCACAGCAAATCTTGAGCATTATTATATGGATCTGATAGGAGAATGAGCAATGAGGGATTTTCTGAAAGCTGAGTCTTACTTTATAAGAAGGGATATCATGTTTAAGGGAATTTCTCTTCTGTTCCTTATAGCAAGTCTGGTATTAGCAATCTGGATTGGCGGTAAAGCTGGTTTTGAAATCGGTAATCTCGCGGAACCCTTAACGATTGTGACACCTTTATCTTTATTTTTTTATTTTATTATTCCAGTTTACGTATGTTTTTTTGCAACCGAAGGATTTGAATATGGATCTATCAAAGTTATCCTGGCTTCTGGACAAAGTAGGTTTATCTATATCACGGGAAAATACCTTTCTGTTTTTAAAATTATTATATGGTGGATTTTACAATTTACAGTAGTGTTTTATCTCGCTTATATGATAGCCGCTTTGATAATCGGGACTGACATCGGTAATCGTAATTTTTCTGCTGACTTGATTCAGGTTTCCCGTGTACTGGGATTAAATGTCCTTTATTTATCAGCTTATGCTGCTCTAATCATTATGGTAGGTATTCTTATTAAAAGAACGGCTTCAGCGGTGGTTGTAACTTTTCTAATTATATTCGGCGACTTCATGATATCCGGTTATTTCCGTGATGCTTCCTCCGCATTGTTAAGGGGGATTTCAGACCATGCTTTAACGACCCAAGTTATGAAGTTTTCCGGAATCTACGTCGTTAATTCGCAACATATAGTCCTAACCGGAGCAAAGAGCTTTATGGAAGTGGTGTTGATTCCTGTGATTATCATAGCTATTAGTTTGTCTGTCACCTATATTTCGTTTGGAAAAAGAGATATACATGCGTAGATAAAGGAGGAATTGAAATGGACAGGGGTAATAGATCACCAAAAACGATCGTTATTGTAGGTGCGTTGCTAGCTATTGTAGTTTTTGTTGTTCTTTTTGTTGGTATTGAGATGGGATGAGGCTAGTCTCAGTATATGTCGCGGGGAGTTATGTGAAATGAAATACAATGTAGTATGGATCAGCATTAAAGAGTTATTTCATCCTTACCGTAAAAACATTTGGATAATCAGTATTGTTATGTTAGTGACTTCTATAGGGAGCTTTTTGACTCCTTGGTTTACCAAGCAACTTATTGACATTGGAATTCTAGGTTTGGATTTTTATCGAGTTATTCAATACGTAGGACTGATTTTTTTAGTATTCCTTATCCAACAATTACTTGGTATTTTTCAATTCTATTACTATAAGGAAATAAGTGTGAGAATACCCTATGACTTGAATAAGAAAGCTTGTAAACATGTGTTATCCGTACGCACGAAATTTTTTAAAGACAGAAATTTCTCAGTAGTGATGTCTGAGCTTTTTCAAGATATCGCCAACATATCGTCTTTGACAGACACGCAATTTTTAACATCTTTCGTTAATCTATTTAAAGTTTTCGCCGGCTTAACAGCATTGTTTTATATTAACTGGAAATTAACTCTAGTTATGCTCGCTACAATTCCAGTCAAAATGCTAATCAGCAGTTTTTTATATAAAAAGCAAGTAAAGGTATATGAAATCATTATGCACTTGCAATCAAATTTCTCAGAATGGTTAGGGGATGCAATTAGTGGCATTGAAGCGATAAAAGTATGGGGGATTACTGGAAAACGACTAGCGAAACTGAAAGTGAATCTGGACGGAAGTAAAAATGCTAAATCCAAGTTAATGCGTTATGGATTTATTGATAGTATATCGGGTTCATTTATGACGACATTGTTTACTTGTGGTCTTTACTTGTACGGTGCTTGGTTAATCCAAAAAGATGAAATTACTATTGGGGGTCTGGTATCTTTCATTTCGTACTCATCATTGGTATTTGAACCAATTACTATCATATCGTATTTGATTACTCAATTATCCAGCGTGAAACCAGCTTTTGAGCGGTTTTTAAAATTTCTAAATACGGATGCTGAAATTGATAAACCGGAAGCGAAGGAATTATTAGAATCAATATCTATCAATGATCTGAAATTCGAAAACGTATCCTTGGTTTATGAGAATGAAAAAGCTCTGGATCAAGTGAATTTCACCATTCAAAAAGGTGAGAAAGTAGCGATTATTGGTTTGAACGGCAGCGGTAAATCATCCGTTGTAAATCTGCTGCTAAGATTCTATGAGCCTACTGAAGGTAGCATCAAAATAAACGATAAAGATGTAAAAGAGTATACTTTTGAATCCTATCGCTCGATATGGAGCTTGATGGCTCAAAACAATTATCTTTTCAATGATACTGTGGCGAACAATATCAACATTTCTGAAGAGCTTACAATTACTGAGATATTGGAAAGTTGCAAACAGTCAGGGGCACATTCATTTATCCAAGATCTCCCCGAAAAAATGGACACTCGAATTGGTTATAATGGCGCTAAACTATCGGGTGGACAAAAACAAAAAATAGCACTCGCCCGAACATTAGCACGTAAGGATACAAAAATTCTGCTATTGGATGAAGCCACCTCAAGCTATGACTATTACTCGGAGCAGGTTTTTAACGAGGAATTGTTATCTTCAGATCGTTATATGATGACTATCATTATCACGCATCGACCGGAAGTATTAAAGAGATTAGATAAGATCATTTATTTAAATGGTGGCAAGGTTCTTGGAATAGGAACTTTTGAGGAGTTGTATACATCTCAGGAGAGTTTTAGAGATATGATTACTAGTACGCAAAGGGAGGAAACCCCGGATGCCTTTTATTCCTTTTCAAACGAGAGCGAATCTACATTACGTCTATGACATGAATAGAAACAGTATTTATAAAATAAAACAGAATCAGTATGAAGCGTTAAGTCATATTTCTGAAGGCAGTTATGAGGAAGCTGATGTAAATGTGCTTAAAGATTTTCAAAAGAGAGGGCTTTTAGCTGAATCTCCCATTCTACAAATTGAGCATCCGGCAAGTCAAATGTTGGAGTACCAGTTAGAGCGCTGTGTTAACTCAATCACTTTTCAAATGTCTCAAAATTGCAACTTGCGTTGTGGTTACTGTCCTTACTCAAGCAATGAAATTTATAATAATCGTTCACATTCTGCCCTGAATATAACCTGGGATACTCTGCAGCAAGGGATTGATTTCCTTGTAGCACATTCTAAAGACGTGGACCACTTGCATGTAGCTTTTTATGGTGGGGAGCCTTTGATTGAAAAAAAACTCATCATAGATACTATGAAATATACACAGGAAAAAGTCAGCGGCAAAGAAATTTCCTTTGGTATGACTACTAATGGCACACTTCTGGATGATAGTTTTGCAAGGGAAGTTCGTGATTTTAACATATCCATTATGATTAGCCTGGATGGACCGAAGGATGTTCATAATGAAAATAGGACGTTTGTAAATGGACGTGGTTCCTATGAGATTGTATATCGTAATGTTGTACATATTCGAGATAACTATCCTGATCTATATCAAAAACTGAAGTTCAATACAGTTATTAGTCCAGATGGTAAGTTCGAAGAGATCTTTGATTATTTTAGAGCGGGAGAAGGAGTTAGTGACCTCTCTAAAGTTAACTTTAATACACTATCCATGAACTATACTGAGACGGAATTCGTTTATGGTGAGGCTTATTTTGAAGAACGAAATTACGAAGCTTTGAAGGCATATCTATTGCTGCTAGGAAAAGTAAAAGAAGAGCCTGTGGCCTTTCATAAACGTGATATCGAAACCATTTATAGCTACAAAGAGTTTCTTTCGCCAATCAATGAGACCCCGAAAATTGCTCATCCTAGCGGGACTTGTATACCAGGCTTGAAAAAACTTTTTGTAGATGTAAACGGTAACTTATTTCCATGTGAGCGTATAGATGAAAATTCTTCACTGATGAAAATGGGGAATCTTCAGGATGGTTTTGATATTAAAAAGGTTCGAGAAATTTTGAATGTTGGAGCAGTTACGGAACAACACTGTAAAGAATGCTGGGCCTTTCATTGCTGCTCTATATGCCCCGCTGCAGCGGATAATGGAAAGGATGAACATTATTCAGAAAGCTATAAGCTTAGCAAATGCAACAGGGTTAAAGCGTCTGCATTAGAGAATTTGAAGAACTATACGATGATGAGGGAATTTAAATATCAGTTTAAAAGAGAGGATATTTCACTGTGAAGAAAAAACTGGCGGTTTACCCTTTTCATAAAGGTCTGATGCCTTTATTGCTAACAGAAAGTGAGCTTCAGAATTTCGAGCTGATGTATGCCGTAGTTCCAAAAGGCTGGGAGTCATTCGATGAAGTGGACGACACTAAAAAGGCTTTAATATGTGATGAAGAGAGCTTTTATTTAAATGATCTGATTAACTCAGTTGATGTACTGTTATTATGTAAGCCTCAATTTCAAGTTGATGAATCAGGTTACTGCCGGTTAACTTCTCTTGCAGAAGAAAAGGGAAAGCATATTATGTACGTGGCTGAATTGAAGACTGTATTAAACCAATCAACCATAGAGGGTTGGGAGTGTCTGAATCTAGAGCATCCTTCTATATCGAAACAGAATGCATTAGCGAGTATCGACGTCCCAGTTATTTTAATTATGGGGATGGGGGAAAACTGCGGAAAATGGAATTTGCAGCTTAAACTAAGTGAAAACTTTCGCAATTCGGGATATAAGATGAGTTTGATTTCCAGCAATGCACTATCTAGATTATGGGGATACCATACAATCCCAGACATTATAGACGGCAATGATCTAACGTTTTCAGAACAGGTCGAGAGTATGAATGCCTATATTAAATATATAGAACAAGCTGAGAATCCAGATGTCATTATTATTGGAGTTCCAGGAAGCATTCTTAAGTATAGCACTTCAGTTCCCAATGGATATGGGTATATACCTTTTCTAATCAGTAATGCAGTCACACCAGATATCACAATATTAAGTTTGTATAACGGAAATTACGAAGAATCTCATTTGAAAGAAATGAAGTCCACTTGTTTATACAAATATGGCGTTAATATTGATTACTATCATATT
The DNA here is from genome assembly GCF_976954365.1 of Paenibacillus sp. Marseille-Q9583. Taxonomy (NCBI): domain Bacteria; kingdom Bacillati; phylum Bacillota; class Bacilli; order Caryophanales; family Paenibacillaceae; genus Paenibacillus; species Paenibacillus sp. Marseille-Q9583. Next base: position 26,271 of record NZ_CDRJTB010000067.1, on the reverse strand, counting down.
TCTGAGAATGTTTGTTTATATAATCCAGAAGCAAGACAACTAGAATACTATTCTGTAGATTATCGAGACTTAGTAGAAAATAATTCCTATTCTCATGAGGGGATGCATACTTTTAATCTTTCTAATTCTACAAGTCAAGAAGAGGCTTTTATAAGAATTATAAGTGAGTTACAAAATAATATTCCGATGATTTAAAGGAGGGGAAGGAGTTGTTGTATCTAAACGAACAGGTTATAGAAGAAACAGTCAAAAATTATGTTAAAGAATTCGATAGAAAGACCAATCTATTAGGTGTAACTTCTGTTAGAAATATCATTTATATTTTAACAGATCTCGAGAACGAACTTGGATTCCAAATCAATGATTCTTTTGTCCGTGAAATCAAAGATTTAACTGTAGAAAAACTTATTGAAGTTATACCGAGACATCTAAAGTAGTGTTATAGAAATTTCGCTCTATATTTCTCAATGCTGACATAAGAGATGTATTCAAAACAGACCCTATGACAACTGAAAGGAGGGGACTAAACAATGGAACTTAATAAAAACGCTTCTCAACAAGTAGCTCCTATGGTCTCTACATTTGCAACTTGCTGGTGTATGTGCCTATGCCTTATTTTTACAGAAAAAAGACATAGTGACCAATTAGATGCTTTGAATGCTGTTAAAAATTAGTGAATTTATGCATCGTTAATTGAGATCCTGTTTTTGACGAAGTTTTATTAGAAAATTGGCTGTTTTGGATACATCCTTTATGTCAGCATTTAAACTCTAATATAAAATCTCCGGCAACAATATTGCCAGGAGATTTTTTTGTTCAGGGCTTGTTTTGATTGGGCTGATCTCGGAAGAGTACTGAAAGTCACAGAGGATTATTTTAATTATCGATATAATGAAAGCGTTATCTTTTTATTGCAGTTTACTTAAATTAAAAGGAGATAAGCTATGAGAGTGAGCAAAGTTTCTTTTAACCAGCTTGTGTTTATTTGTTTAGGGATTCAATACATGTTAATGCATTTGTTCTCTGCAGGCGAGGCGATTGTCATCACATCCATAGAGCTTGTTATATACATGATTTTTACCGTTGTTGGCCTTGTAGGATTATTTATGCGGAGCAGAAAAGTGGATAGTGAGGCTATTTCCGGATTGGTCGCATTATTCTTCAGTGTATTATGGATGGTATCTTTATTCTCGCAATTTAAGAAAGAAAGCTACCCAGATGCTTTAACGGTAATTAATTCGCTTGGCGTAGCTACTGCCTTACTTGTGCTTCTGGCTGAGTTCATCATTATAGCTAAGGCCTAGCGTAAACACAAACAAAAAAACAAGACAGGTCTATTTAAGACTTGTCTTGTTTTTTGTGCATTCCCAGAAATGAAAGCTCACCCTGTGCGTTCCGCTTAAATTCATATTCTGAATCATGCTTCGTATGATGGAATTTTGTTTCCGAGATTGGATAAAACGGAGTGACTTCTACATCATTCCAGACAAAATAGTAATCTTGCCCACTACGCTCCACGCTCGCTTTGCAGCCATATCCCTCATAGGTTCCCATATATGAAGCATAAATGCTGTCATCAAGCGGGTAGGCTTGCGGAGAGATCGGCACCCTTACAGGTTCGCCGAAGACTAATCCAGCTAGCGATTCCGTTAACTTAGTGACGGGTACGCAATCATAATTAGTCAACATGATTACGCTTGTTTGATCTTCAGGGTATCTATGCAGTTCACTTCGGAAGCCGCGATAGGCACCGCCGTGATACATTCTTTTTCGCTCAAAACGTTCGTCCAAGAACCAACCAAATCGATATTTGAGATTACTGGAATGAAAAGCCATCTCTAGGGTGTTATGAGACACTAATTGATCGGAGTACAAGACTTGATCCCACAGGAAAAGATCGGCAGCCGTCGAATACATCCCGCCAGCGGATAAGATAGAGCTCATATCTATGTATTCCCCCTGAGTATACTCTCCCCAAGAAGAATGATAAGGTGAGGCTAATTTTTGAATAATCTGCTGATTGTTATAAACTCCTGTATTTACCATGCCCAGAGGCTGTAATATAAAAGTAGTGATATAATCTTCAAATGTCATCCCTGTAATCTTCTCAATAATCATCCCCAGCAAATAATAACCTGAGTTGTTATAGGCAAATGAAGTGCCAGGCATAAATGCAGGGGGCTGACTCACAAATAGCTGTAACATCTCCTGTGGAGTCAGCTTTAGCTTATTTAATTTTTGATTATATTCGGGTATGGAAGTGTAGTTGGCAATACCAGAGGTATGTCCCAGCAGGTGAAGGATGGTAATCCCCTCTAGTACATGCTGCTGAGGGAGATATTTTAGAATTGGATCTTCCAGTCTAAGACGTTTTTGTTCTTTTAGCATCAGGATAGCCATGCCAGTGAATGATTTGGTAAGTGACCAGATCCGGAATTTGGTATCTAGAGTGTTCGGGACCTGATGTTCAAGATTCGCATATCCGTACGCTTTATGTAACTTGATTTCTCCACGCTGAGCTATTAAGACTGTGCCACTTAATGGCCAGCTTTGTTCGTATTTATCTAAATAGTGCTCCAGACGCTGGAACTGTGTATCCACAGGTAACCCCTCCTTAAAGGCATATTCTAACATAATAATAAATTCAGTTGAAGCGGAGAGAAATCGATGAGATATGATTGTTTGATTATTGATGATGAAATTGAGCTTGCGGAGACCACCTGCGAATATTTTAATTTGTTTGATGTACAAACCGCATTTGTTACTAGCGCCGATGCCTGTCGGAGCTTTTTGAGTGAGCATGAGGTGTCGATGTTACTCCTAGATATTAATTTAGGAGGTGAATCCGGCTTCCAGTTATGCAAAGAACTGCGTCAGACGACCGGGATTCCCATCCTGTTTATTAGTGCCCGCTCCAGTGAGGATGATGTATTAATTGCGCTAGATATCGGGGGAGATGATTATATTCATAAGCCGTATACCCTGAGAGTGCTGCTGGCAAAAGTAAAGGCGGTGCTTAAACGTTACAACAACGAGGTTGTAGCCGAGTCCTCCCTTCTTGAATCCGGACCCATCCAGATTGATCCCGAACTCAGAAGGGCAAGTCTTAACGGCGTACCGCTCAAGCTGAAAACAATGGAATATAAATTGCTAAAGTTTTTGATCCAGCATAAAAATCGGGTAATCCCTAAAGAGGAGCTATTTATAGGGGTATGGGGGGATGTTTTTACGGGAGATGGCACCTTGAATGTACACATCCGTCATCTTCGTGAGAAGATTGAGCAGAATCCTAACGATCCGCAGTACATCCGTACCGTATGGGGCATCGGTTATGCTTTTGAGGATAAATAGTGATGACTAAAAAATTGCTACTGGCGCTAATGCTCACTATACTCGCTGCAAGTATAACTCTCTTATTCCTAATATTTAATTTGAAGGTGGAGAACTCAGCAGATCGAGTGGCAATCAATACCATTGTTAAGCTTACAGAGCAGCATTGGGATAAGCTTGAGCCGAAACTGTACGAGGAAAGTCCCTATGATTTCGCCATTATTGATATCTCTGGTAAATTAAAATATCTGACTGAAAATGCGATTTCCGTTAGCGTTAACGAAGCTATCAATAATCGGGATACCTTAGTCGACGTTGTTGTTCAGGATCAGCTGGTGGGTAAAGTAATTATTAATAATGATTACCGTACGATTTTTATACATATGAAACAACAATTTATACAAGTTTCTGTTGCAATGCTGCTTTTGCTTACAATTCTAGGCATTCTCTATATTTGGTTCCTGAATAGATCCATTCTTCGTCCATTTCGCAAAATGCAGCTATTCGCGAACCATATCGCAAGAGGTGATCTCGAAGTGCCTCTGGAAATGGATCGTAATCATCTATTTGGTGCTTTTACAGAAAGCTTCGATATGATGCGGGAAGAGCTTGCGGCGGCTAGACATAGTGAATATTTAGCGAATAAGAGTAAGAAGGAGCTGGTTGCTAGTCTCAGTCATGATATTAAGACACCTGTCGCTTCGATGAAGGCGATTACGGAACTGATGTTATTAAGCGCAAGAGATGAGAAGACAAGCAGACAGCTAAACACCTTGTATTCCAAAGCGGATCAGATTGATCGACTGGTCACAGACATGTTCCATTCCACCTTGGAGGAGCTGAATGAACTAAAAGTCAGCTTAACGGAGGAGCATAGTCACCTGCTGACCCAAATTATAAATAATGTGAACTTCTACGAACAGATTTCAGCTGCATCTGTGCCAGGCTGCATCATTAAGGTGGATCCTTTACGGCTGCAGCAGGTCATCGATAATGTGGTGAACAATTCCTATAAGTATGCCTTCTCCGGTACACCCATCGATATTACATTCGAGATTAGGGATCATTATCTGGAGGTTGATATTCTGGATTATGGTCCTGGTGTTCCTGAGGAGGAATTGCCTTTAATATTCAATAAATTCTTTCGGGGCAGTCTGGCCGTGAGCCAGAACGGTGCAGGTTTAGGTCTGTACATTTCTCGTTATATGATGCAAAAAATGCAGGGCTACATTGTATGCTCCAATCGGGAGGATGGATTTACTGTAAAGCTGCTGATTCCTTTAGCAGGATAGAATTAAGAATTCGCTAAGGATTGCACAAAGACATGTTAAGAACATTTAACGTACGATTAGGTTGCAATTACGAATGAGTCTGTGATTGCAGCCATTATATTGTGCGTAGAGCTAGGGTTACTATTAGCGTAATTAATGAGCATGAACGTAAATGGAGTGTTCAACATGAACGAAGTGAATAATAAAGTATTGATGCAGACCCATAAGCTTGGAAAAACCTTTTCCCATGGAGGAACTCAACAGCATGTATTAAAAAATCTAGATCTGACCTTATATCATGGTGATTTCACGATTATCATGGGCAGCTCTGGTTCTGGTAAATCAACACTGCTGTATGCCATTTCGGGAATGGATAAGCCAACGCTTGGAGAGGTCTTGTTTGAAGGTCAAGATATTACGGCAATGAGTAATGATCAGCTGGCGATATTCCGGCGGAAGAATTGTGGATTTGTGTTTCAGCAGATCCATCTACTCGATTCAATGAGTGTCCTCGACAATGTATTATCAAGTGCTTTTCTTGTCCAAAAGGATAGAGCTGGGGCTGTGGAAAAAGCCAAAAAGCTGCTCTTAGATGTAGGCCTGGATGACACCATCTGGGGTAAGTTTCCAGCGCAAATCTCAGGAGGAGAAGCTCAACGTGCCGGAATTATCCGGGCCCTAATCAACAGTCCAAAAGCGGTCTTTGCGGATGAGCCGACTGGAGCGCTAAATAGCTCAGCAGGAATAGGGGTACTGCGTGTCCTAACCGAGGTGAATAAGCAGGGGCAGAGCATAATTATGGTAACACATGATCTCAAAACTGCGCTGCGTGGTAATCGGATCTTGTATCTGCAGGATGGAGTAGTCATCGGAGATTTGCGCCTTTCCCCTTATAGCGAAGATAGTGGATCTGAACGGCAGCAGCAATTACAGTCCTTTCTGACCGAATTGGGGTGGTAGGGATGAGAAGCTTAATAGGAAAGCTTGCTTGGTCCAATATTCGTAAAAGAAAAAGTGCAACGATTACGCTCTTCGTATTGATTATGATTGCTGCGCTGTTGCTGAACATTGGCCTCACGGTCAGCTTGAAGCTTAATTCTTTTCAGCAAGAAAAAATATCGAAGCTAAATACACCTGATATCACCGCTTATTTTCCTTTCAATGAGAATGTGAAGAATTATGAATCTCTGGTGGATAGCTATCCTTATACTGAAACATGGGAGAATGAGGCGGCACTTCTGCTACCTGATGTAAAGATAAACTACGGGGGAAACAATACAGCTATTGCTTTCTTGATTCTTAATAAGGATTCGCAGCGCTCTATGGGACTATTTAATACCACTTCTCGGTTGGAACCTGCGGATCAAAATACAATTTATTTGCCGTATATCTTTCACGGAGGCTCTGGGTATAACCTTGGGGATACGATCTCGTTTGAATACGATAACAACAAATTCACTTATACCATCGGTGGATTTACGGAGGAACCCCTTTTTGGGACATTGACGAATGGGGCTTTGAAAATATTTTTAAACGATGAAGGTTATAAGCAATTAGAGGAACGGCTTGGGAAAGAAGTTCAATTTAATTTTTTATCTGTACAATTAAACGAACGGGCGAAAGAAGTCAAGCTGGAGCAAAAGCTGAGTGAACAGATTTTTGGCTCTGGAAACACAAGTTCATTTTTAGTCATGCGAACCGATGTGGGGCTCGAAGGTAACCGCGTTTTTGTGAATATTTTAGCTGCTATTCTGATTGTATTTGCATTGATTATGGTTGTAATCTCGTTGATTGTGATCAGGTTTCAGATCTTCGGGAATATTGAGGATAACCTAACCAACATCGGTGTTTTGAAAGCGAACGGTTATACGTCAAGGCAGATCATATCCTCATTTCTGTTACAGTTCGTCTCAGTATCTATAATGGCCTCCATACCGGGAAGTTTGATTTCTGTTCTAGTTATGCCCTTAGTAGGTAATATGATTTCGTCTTCGGTTGGACTGTTGTGGCCGTCAAATTTTGAATTATTAAGTGCTTTGTTGAGTTTGCTTATCGTTACGGTGCTGATTCTCTTAGTTGCCTACCTGTCTAGTAGAAAGATTCGAAGGATTACTCCGATAGCAGCTCTTCAGAGCGGGCTTCTTACCCACAATTTTAAGAAAAATCATTTTCCGCTAGCGAGCACTTCATTGAATTTGCAATTCGTCTTAAGTCTGAAGTCTTTATTTAGACAGACCAAGCAGAATTTTATGATCGTGCTGATCGTTGCAGGGTTGACCTTTTCGAGTATATTTTGCTCCATCCTTAATTTTAACTTTAAAGGGGATACTTCAGCCGTTTTAGATTTAGTGGGTTTAGAACGTACCAATTTGCAACTTGATCTAAAAAAAGCTGGTCATGATCCGGGAATTTTTGCTGAAGTTGAAGCCATGCCTGAGGTTCAAAAGATCTCCATATTGGAAGGTAGAGTAGCTTCTATAAATGATTCCAGTTTTATGCTCCGTGTATCTGATGATTATGCCAAGCTGGAAACACAGACGGTCTACAAAGGTAGGCAGCCCATTTTTGATAATGAAATTGCGGTATCCGGTGTAATTGCAAAAATGAAAAATAAATCGATTGGGGACGAGATTCCAGTTACGTTTAATGGGGTAACCCAAAATTATTTGGTGACTGGTCTTAGCCAGCAGATTAATCAGTTAGGTATGGTTGCTACCATAACAGAAGATGGAATGAGAAAATTGCAGCCGAATTATTCCGTCCAGTCCATTAATGTGTACTTAAAGGAAGGGGAAGATCCTCAAGTCTTCATTCAAAAGCTTGAAGAACGTCTCCCTGGACAATGGAACGTAACGAACATTTTAGACATGTTAGAAAGCACGCTCAGTACATTCACTTCAGCAGTATCTTCTATGACAGCAGTCATTACCGCGGTCACAATTATAGTGGTTAGTTTAATTTTATATTTGGTGATTAAGACGTTGATTATGAAACGTAAGCGGGAATTCGGTATTCTTAAAGGTATCGGATATACGACCTTTAATCTGATGACACAGATTACGTTCAGTCTTTTTCCGGTGATTGTAGTTGGAGTATTATTGGGGAGTTTAGCAGGTTATTTTTTCTCGGATTCGGCGTTTGTATTATTGCTTTCAAGTCTAGGTATTTATAACGTTCAGCTGGCGGTTAGTCTGCCTCAAGTGCTTCTACTCTGTGCTGTCATTCTAGTTGTGGCTTATGTGGTATCCATGTTAGTTGCAAGACGGATTCGGAAGGTCAGTGTATATGATTTGATTATGGACTAAGCGCTTGAACAAGAAACAACGAGCTGGAGGTAGGCCGCACCTGTATTAATAGGTTTCGCAGCCACTCCATACTCGTTGTTATTTTTATTACATATTCATTCGTCCGTCATCATAATTGAATTGCCAATCGATGCCGAATTTATCTTTTAGACTACCATAACACGAGCTCCAGAAGGTTTCTTGTAATTCCATACCTACTTTGCCGCCTTCTTTAAGCTTATGGAAATACTTTTTTATGCCATCCAAATCTTTACTAACTACCGAAAGACTAATGTTATTTCCTTCCACAAAAGGCATGCCCGGAAAAACATCAGAGAACATTACATTACTGCCTTCAATATTCAAGCGAGTGTGCATAACTAAATCTTTGGCTTCTTCAGGAAGAGTGAAATTGGGATCAGGTGGTGTTTCGCCAAAGGTCATGATTTGTGGACGTTCAACGCCAAACACCTCCGCGTAAAATTCTGCGGCTTGACGGCAATTCCCATTGAAATTCAGATAAACATCGATAGACATTTACTTCACTCCTTAAAAGTTTTATTGGCATCGAAAGCATAGTTTAAAGTTAAAATTTAAGATATCTCGCGACTTCCATATTGTATCATTTACCAGTGTATAAACAAATATACTTATAGTCTCATTTGGTATGAACTTAAATATGACTAATCAAAAAAAAGGCGCTGGAATATGATCCAGCGTCACTTTCCCTATGATTTAATTCGTTTACCGAGCAGAACTAGCAGCCAAATGATACCAGCACCTACTATGGCATGACCGAGACCCGCGATATGCGGTAAGAAGCTGATATCAGTCCCGTTAATTTGCAGCATCCCGCGAGTGGCCATAGTACCGATCGTGATCAGGAGACCAACGTTATATACAATGTACCATGCGCCAAAGGATTTAGCTTCATGGATATTAAATAACTTGGCTAGGATCAATGCGATTATAAAGAAGAAGAAGCCCAATACAAGGATATGAGTATGAAGTGCAACTAAGATGGTGTTTCCTTCGAAATCATTCATTTTGGTAATTTCACGATAAGCAACACCTGCTATCAAACCAAGAATGGCATAGAAAAAAGACGTGTAATACAATTTTTTCATGATCATGACTCCTTTATGTTTATAGTTATATTGAAATCATATCTTGCAAATAAGAACGCAGTATGAACAAATGATTATATAGTGGTTAATTTCACGGAATTGACAAAAATAAATCTCTTAAGCATGTCCCACATAGTTTCCACACAATATTCATCTATAATCATTAATATTATTGAACCCCACTATTCATTGGATTTAGGGTGTTCGATGGCACGGGAGGATGAATATGAAAAAAGCGGATTGGATCATAGCCATTCTAGTTATGGGAATGGGTCTGATGTGCATGTTGGTTTCAGCAAATTTTTTTCGTATTGATTTTTTCCGTATTATAAAGTAGGAGATGGTTTTTTTGAAAAGAGGAGTATTTGCAGTAATCTGTGTTGTTATTTTGTCATTTGGAATTGGAACAGCAGCGTATGCTGCCGGGTTTGCTCCAAGCACTTTTAAAGAGATGTTGCCCTTTATGAAAGAAAGACATCCTAACTTAGGTGATTCCGAACTAGAACAAATGTATAAGAGCTGTCATCAACAAGAGGGCATTTCTAATACTCGTGGAATGATGTAAGGTAATGTTGATGTAGAATCAGCTATAAACAACGCCTTTTAATAAGAACCCTTTGTTGCATACAACAAAGGGTTCTTATTTTATCTTTATCATCGCATAAGTATCGTATTACAATCTTATGTTGCCGGGTTCAATGCTCCCTGATACTCATACATTAAATTGTCAATAATCTGCTGTACGGACAATATCTCTTTAATCTCATGAACTCTCGACCCGGCAAACACTAATCCGTTCTTAACATCTCCTCTAAGGGAAGTTAGCAGGGAATCCATGGTACAGAAGCGATGCGAACAAACCTTTAGACAATTAGAGCATTTGGTTATTTTTAATTTGGCATCATCACTAATACGTTCAGTGAATTCATTACGAATCGCTCTGCCATCTAGCCCAACTGTAGACTTAATTAGAATAGTATCACCTTGCTGAGCATCTACATATTTTTGCTTAAAGGCCAGTGGAGCATCACATTCATGGCTAGCCACGAAACGAGTGCCCATCTGAACACCAGCAGCGCCAATCCGAAGGGCTTTTGCGATATCATCTCCTGTAAGAATCCCACCAGCAGCAATAACCGGAATCGAGACGGCTTCTACAACCTCAGGAAGAATTTCGAACATGGATCTCTCTGTACCCAAATGGCCCCCAGCTTCAAATCCTTCCACTACGACTGCAGAGGCACCAAGTCTTTCGGATATTCTGGCTAATTTGGCGGAGGAAACAATAGACACCACAGGAGTACCATACTCTTTACCCCAAGCATAAATATCTCTGGAAATCCCGGCTCCAGATATAATAAAGTCCACTTTTTCTTCCAAAGCGACCTTCATTTTATCAGCAAAATCCTTCATCGCGAATAGAACATTCACACCGATATATCCAATCCCTCTTGAGAGCTCTCTTGTTTTGCGAATATGCATTCTCAGTTCATCAGTGGTGATTCCTGTACCAGAAATAGTGCCGATCCCGCCTGCATTGGCTACAGCAGCAGCTAAGCCACTTAAGGATATGCCTACGCCCATACCCCCTTGAATTACAGGAACCTTGGATTTAATATGCCCAAATTGGATTGTTGGCAGTTTCATATACGCACCTCTTTCACTAGTTGTAGACCGTTATAAAATGTCTACTGGAGTAACAGCTATAAAGGTATCACAGTTAAATCTTTGCAGATGTGACTGTGCGCATGCTCAAACTATGTTAAATATCATGTCCATCTTATAGGAGGGGGAAATATAGAAATCCGTTTATGATACAATAAATAGCAATATCATAAGGAGAGAAGGACTATGTATGGAGTTTGAATATTTGCTTCGTGTAGTTGGAGCTGGAATTTGTGGTGTTTTAGTTGGCTTTGAACGAAAAAGTCGGATGAAAGAAGCGGGAGTTAGAACGCATTTTATTGTTGCTTTAGGTGCTGCACTTATGATGATCATTTCAAAATATGGATTTCAGGATCAAGCTGATTGGTCCTATGTTAAGCTCGATCCCGCACGTATAGCTGCCCAAGTAGTAAGTGGAGTAGGATTTCTTGGCGCAGGAATGATATTTATGCATAGACACACTGTGAAGGGCCTGACAACTGCAGCGGGGATTTGGGCAACGGCGGGACTAGGGTTGGCGATTGGATCAGGCCTATATATTCTTGGTGGAGGAGCAACGATTATTATCTTACTCGGGCAAAAGATTTTGCATGGCCGATACAGTTGGCTGGCCTCACCGAAAACGCAACAGATTGTGATCTGTCTGACTAATACAGAAGGAGCTGTGAGTAGAATTCAACAGCTACTTGAAGAAAAAAATATTACCATCTTAAGCTTTCACGCTGAAAATAATAGTCTTGCCTCCGAATTGAATTTGGAAATTATCGTAAAATTTCCTGAATCGTTTAATGCTGTGAATTTATTATCACTAATACAAGAGGACGCGTCTGTTAAGGCAGTAGAGTTTCAATAATTTTTTTAACAATCCGTATCAAAAGTTAGCTTCTATATGAAGAACTTGCTTTTGATGCGGGTACAATCTCATTCCACTGTCAATCCGCGCACGAGGCTACCCTATTTTTCAATATTCAGATTCACAAAACATCTGCATCGATCCCAAACCTCTTTTTGTTTTCGAAAATATTTCCTCCACCTCTTAATTAGATTCTTCCTGTTACTAGTTTCCGCTAGTCTATTATGAGAGAGGTTTTGGTCTTTTGTGTTATGTATGTGTTATGTATTTGGTGAGATTGTTATAAAAATCACATATTAAACGCTTTCATTTATTTCGAATAAAAAAATATGTCATTTATATTGACATACATTCAATGAGCCTTTATTATTAATCCCATCACTGGAGAAACTAAACTAAAATTTAAATCGAATATTACATTACCGTAGCTTAATTGGCAAATTTTTTCTTATTTTTATAGTTTCATTAGTTTGATTAATGCACTGAAGAAAATAATTAGGAGAATGTCTGTGAAAAAGCACGATCAGGATTTTATGAAGCGGCAAAATCGTTTGACGGTCTTCGAAATTATAAAAAATCAACAACCAATTTCTCGCGCTTCCATCGCCAAACAAACGGGTATGAGTCCTACAACTGTAAGTCGAATTGTTGGGGAATTGACTGAACAAGGGTATCTACTGGATTCGGATCAGGTATCGTCAGGATTAGGTCGCAAATCAACATTGATTGCTATGGTTGACGCTTCTGTGTTGTCAGTAGGGGTTGAACTGGATCGCAGTCTTATGATTGTAGGGATCGTAGATTTGCAAGGTAAGCTTCTCTGCAGCAGGCAATACCCGCGTACTCCGGACGAGAGTCCAGACAAGACACTGGAACAAATTAATGAAGCGATAGAACAACTGACGCAGCAGCATGTAATTGACAGAACACGTATCGTCGGTATTGGCGTTGGACTTCCTGGCATTGTGAATAACGAAGAAGGTATTGTTGTCTTCTCTGTTCAGCTTGGCTGGAAGAATGTTGCCTTAGCAAAACGGCTAAAGGAACTAACCGGTTTTGAAATTGCTGTAGATAATGAGTTGAAAGTTAGAGCTCTTGCTGAACACCTCAAAGGAGCTGCTGTTGGATCCGTCCGTACCGCACTATTGGGCTTCGGGCAAGGCGTTGGCTCGGCGATGATCCTCGAGGGAGAGATTTATCGCGGGGTGATGAACAGCGCTGGTGAAATAGGGCATACGACAGTGGATCCTAACGGAATGATGTGCGAGTGCGGTAAGGCGGGTTGCTTACAGACCTATATAAATATCAGTTCATTGTTGTCAGAAGCCAATCGGATTCGTCCGATTCGCACGATTGAGGAGTTATTTGAAGCAAAGGATGCAGGAGAGCATTGGGCGGTTCATTTGATCGAGCGTGCGCTCATGTACATGGCGATTACAATCAACAATGTCGTATGCATGTATAACCCCGATAGTGTGATCTTGAGCGGAGAACTCGTAGACAAATTCCCGGATATTTATGAAGCAGTCGAGAAGCTATATCTTTCACGCTTCACATGGGAACCCCTTCGTGGGTCTTTCTCCATTCATCGTTCGATGTTGAACGAGAATGGTGTAGTTATAGGATCAGGACTACTATCGCAAAATCGATTTTTTGCATTGGATTAAATAATTACAACGAGGGAGGTTGTACAGATGGGGTTTACAACATTAGTAGAAGAATATCGCGGTGGCTTACTGGAGAATGTCCATTATGGTGCAGTTAGCGTGGTCGATGAGAAAGGTAACATTTTGTATAAAGCAGGTAATCCGGAGCATATGACCTATCTTCGTTCAGCTGCTAAACCATTCCAAGCTTTACCAGTTATGAAGCGTCGGATCGATGAAGTTTATGGTTTGACAAGTAAGGAAGCCTCACTCTTTACTGCTTCGCATCGGGGAGAGGCCTTTCATATTGAAGCACTTGAATCTCTTTTTCAGAAAATGGGATTAAAAGAAGAGGGACTTCATTGTTGTTCTACATACCCTCTGAATGAGGAAGCCAAGGCAGAACGCCATCGGGGGAATGAGCCCACTCGCAAAATCTTTCATAATTGCTCAGGTAAACATGCAGGGTTGATGGGCCTTAGCAAATATATGGGTTGGGATATAGATACTTATTATGATCCTAACCATCCCGTGCAACAGGAGATCATTGATATCATGGCCTATATCGCAGAGGTATCGAAGGAATCCATTCCTCAAGGGATTGATGGTTGTGGTCTTCCTATCTTCGCACTCCCTCTTCATAAAATCGCCTATTCATATTTAAAGCTAGCCTGTCCTGATTTGATTGAGAATACGGAAATACGTAACGCAGCTGCTGCGACTGCAAAGCTTATGAACGATAATCCGGTGATGATTGCAGATACGAAATTCGTCTGCTCAGAGCTTCTAAAGGATGATAATCTGACGGCAAAGGGCGGCGCTAAAGGTGTATATGGGATTGGACTCCGAAAGGAACGAATCGGTATCTCATTAAAAGTATCCGATGGATCCGAACAAGTCTGGCCTTGTATTATCGCATCGATTCTGGAACGTTTAGGCTATAGCAATCAAGATACGATTGATCGTTTATATGCACTCGTGCCGAACACTATTGTTAATGATGGCGGCACAGTTGTAGGCGAACGCCGTGCTGTATTCCAATGGGAAGTCTGATTATAAGGAATCGAGAATAATCTTCAAGTCTAATAAGTAATCGGACTGGAAGCTTTTCTAATATATCGTTTCTAAAAGGGGAGTGTAAAACATGAAAGCAAAAGGAAAAGTATGGTCAATGTTCATGCTGTTGCTCATTACCGTAGTAGTGACAGCAGGCTGCGGCAACAAAGGTAGCAACGAGGGGAAGGGTAGCAATACCGCTGGTGGAACTGAAACAAGCACCTCAACCAGCAAGAATGATAAAGACATTGTAATTGCCATTAATTCTAACTTTATTACACTAGACCCTCATAACGCGAGCGATACACATTCGATTAGTGCTGCCAGAACGATGTACGAAGGTCTGATGGGTTTTGATGAGAATATGAACGTCGTTCCTGTTCTTGCTTCAAGCCACACTATAAGTGAAGACGGATTGGTGTATACATTCACACTGCAAGAAAACGTTAAATTCCAGGACGGCACTGATTTTAATGCCGAAGCAGTGAAGGAGAATATTGCCCGTATTCAGGATGAGAAGAATAATCTGAGACTGCGCAAAAGCTTCGCGAAGGTTGCCAAAGTGGAGACTCCTGATGCCAAAACAGTCGTTATTACACTTAGCGAGCCGTATAACGCATTCTTAAACAAGGTTGCAATGGCACCAATCATTAGCCCGAAAGCTATAACAGAGAATGGGGCCGATATTTCAAAAAAACCTGTAGGTACTGGCCCATTTAAGTTCAAAGAGTGGGTGCAAGGCGATCGTCTAGTTGTTGAGAAGAATCCGGATTATTGGCAAAAAGACTTGCCGAAAGTGGATAGTATCACCTTTAGACCCGTACCAGAGAATGGATCACGGATTGCGATGCTGAAGACTGGTGAGGCTGACTTCATTTATCCAATGCCAACCGAGCAAGTATCTGAGGTTGAAGGCCTTGAAGGAATTACTATAGATACCATCGATTCAACCATTGTTCGTTATGTAACTTTGAATACGATGAAGAAACCTTTTGATGATGTAAAGGTACGTCAAGCGATTAACTATGCTATCAACAAAGATGCGTATATCAAGGTGGTGAAATCGGGTCTTGGCGCTAAGCTTGATTCCACGATGTCATCCAAAACACAATATTATTCCCCACAAACAGGTTATGACTATGACATTGAAAAAGCTAAACAATTGCTTACTGAAGCGGGTTATCCAGACGGATTCGAAACCGAAATTTGGGGTGAGAATGAATCCGAAACTATGAAGGGTATGCAATTTATCCAACAACAGCTAGCGCTTGTAGGCATTAAAGTAGAAGTGAAGTCCATGGAAGGCGGTACTTTATCCGACCAAATTAACGCTGCTAAAACACCTGAAGAAGCAAAAATTCAAATGTGGTATGTCAGCTGGTCTCCATCCTCCGGTGATGCAGATGGTGCTACTAGAGGTTTGTTCAGTAGTGAAATGTTCCCACCTGCTGGCTCGAATACAGCTTATTATAAAAATGAAAATGTAGATAAATGGATTGCTGAAGCAAACAAATCTGTTGATCCGGAAGCGGCTAAATCCATTTATGCAAATATTCAAAAAACAGTATGGGAAGATGCTCCGTGGGCATTCATGGGCGTTGACCAAATCATCTCAGGCAAAAGATCGAATCTGGAAGGTGTCAAAGTCTTTCCGGATGGTTCCATTAATGTCCTAAATGCAGAAGTGAAATAATTCAAGTCAAACGCAAGATTTAATTTCCCAAGAATTGAACGAGGCCGCTTCTTAAGAATGGTAGGAAGCGGCCTCCACTAAATCATTTGTCGATACTGAAGGGGGCTTATGAGTTGGGTAGATATGCTTTGCAAAGACTCCTCGGGGTTATTCCGTTGCTATTCATTGTATCGGTATTAGTCTTTCTGTTTATTCACTTAATTCCTGGCGATCCGGCCCGGCTTATTGCGGGTAAAGACGCCACACTTGAAGAGATTCATGGCATTCAAGAGCAACTAGGTCTTAATCTGCCGCTGTGGAATCAATACATAAACTACATGAGCGATCTACTGAGTGGTAATCTGGGCAATTCGATTCGATCGGGGATTCCAGTAACCGATATGCTAGAAAGTAGAATAATGCCTACGTTGTGGTTAACGTTTCTCAGCATGGCTTGGGCGCTTGTCATTGGTCTTCTAATTGGCGTTATTTCAGCGGTTTATCGTAATAGATGGCCTGATCACTTAGGCACATTGACAGCCATTTCGGGGATGTCGATTCCTGGATTCTGGTTAGGTTTGGTACTCATTCAGATTTTCTCGGTAGAGCTTGGCTGGTTTCCGACCGGTGGTGTGGATTCATGGAAGTCTTATATTCTTCCTTCCATTACACTTGGAATGGGAATTATGTCGATGCTGGCTCGTTACTCACGGGCATCGATGCTAGAAACGTTAAGGGAGGATTATATCCGTACTGGACGTGCGAAAGGCTTACGAGAGTATGTTGTTATTAGCAGGCATGCGCTGCGCAATTCTCTTATTCAGGTCGTTACTGTAGCCGGACTTCAATTTGGATTCTTACTTGGTGGATCGGTAATGGTTGAGACGGTTTTCAGTATTCCTGGTCTTGGTAGACTGCTGGTGGATTCCATTTTGTTCCGGGATTATACAGTTATTCAAGCTTTGCTGCTCTTGTTTTCAACACAATTTATCCTTATCAATTTAATTGTAGATTTATTGTACGGCGTACTCAATCCGAAAATCAGGTTTTCTCAGTAAGCTAGAGTAACTGGGAGGCAGAATTACGATAGTTTTCTATAGGGTGAATATAGGATTAGGAGGGATATCATGAGCGACAATTCGGCGGTAATGGGAACTAATTCTCCTATACCCGGAGAGGTAATAGCCCCGGAGAAAACAAAAGGCCGCGCGGGTGTTTTTATTCGCAAGTTCAGCAAACAAAAGATGCCCCTTGTGGCTGCATTTTTTATCATATTGCTTTTTTTAATTGCCATTTTCGGGCCATTTCTGACCCCTTATAATCCTGATGAACCGAACTATGATGCGCTAATGCAGGGTCCGTCTGCCAAGCATTGGGCGGGAACGGATGAATACGGCCGTGATATTCTAAGCCGCTTAATTGATGGTACAAGGTTGACTTTGGCAGTCAGTCTGAGCTCCGTATTGATTGCAGGTGTACTTGGAACCATCCTTGGTCTTGTCAGTGGATATTATGGCGGTTGGCTGGATCGGATTATTATGCGTGGCAGTGACGTATTGTTCTCATTTCCTGATTTATTGCTTGCCATTGGGATCGTCGCTATACTTGGGCCTGGATTATCCAACGTTGTGATTGCAGTTGCAGTCTTCGGTACACCCTCGTTCGCCCGCATTATTCGGAGTGTAACATTGTCTGCGAAGGAAACGTTGTTTGTTGAAGCTGCCCGTTCCATGGGTGCAAAAAATCGCCGAATCATTTGGCGACATATTTTTCCTGAAACGGTCCCTAGTATCATTGTTAATCTATCCATGAAAATTGGTGGGGCAATCTTAGCCGCAGCGTCACTGAGCTTTCTTGGAATGGGTGCGAAGCCAACGGAGCCCGATTGGGGGGCGATGTTAAGTATGGGGCGCGATTATTTAAGTATTGCTCCACATATTGTTTATTTTCCGGGTTTAGCTATATTTTTGACAGTACTTGCATTTAACCTGGTCGGGGACGGACTGCGCGATGCTCTTGATCCCAAAATGAAAAACTAAGGAGGGACAAGACATGACTCAAAATTTGCTGGAAGTACAAGGGCTGAAAACGGAGTTCAAACGCGGCGATGGAAGTATAACGGCAGTTGCAGGTGTTGACTTTGTGATTAAGAAAGGTGAAGTGCTGGGTCTAGTTGGTGAATCCGGCTGTGGTAAAAGTGTTACCTCACTGTCGATTATGCGGCTCCTTAAGGATACGCCTGGCAGAATTTCTGGTGGTTCTGTTCGGTTTGAAGGAACGGATCTGACAAAGGTTACGGACAAAGAGATGCGCCAGATACGGGGAAATGAAATGGCGATGATTTTCCAGGAGCCGATGACTTCGCTGAATCCTGTCCTGAAGATTGGTTTGCAATTGATGGAGCCGATCATGTTGCATTTGGGTTATGGTCGGAAGAAGGCTCGTGAACATGCCATTCATATGTTGCGGTTAGTTGGTATACCACGTGCGGAAGACTTGGTGGATGAATATCCGCATCAGCTCTCTGGCGGTATGAGGCAGCGTGTAATGATTGCGATGGCGATGTCTTGCCACCCGAAACTGCTGATTGCAGATGAACCAACAACGGCGCTTGATGTAACGATTCAAGCTCAAATCCTTGATCTAATGAAGCACCTGAAAGAAGAACAGGATATGGGAATGCTGCTCATTACCCATGATCTTGGTGTAGTAGCTGAACTATGCGACCGTGTCGTCGTTATGTATGCTGGTCGTGTAGTGGAGGAAGCTTCCGTTCATGACCTATTTGCAAAACCACAGCATCCATATACGAAGGGATTAATTCAGTCCGTTCCTAAGCTGCGTCAAAACGTACGCCGCTTGGATTCCATTAAAGGGAATGTGCCTGACCTTTCACAAATGCCAGCAGGTTGTAAGTTTGCGCCACGCTGCGATTATGTCACAGAGCGTTGTCTCTCGCAGGAGCCAGAGTTACTCCCGATTGAGGGACTAGAGCGAAAGAGTCGTTGTTGGCTTACACAGCAGGAGAACACGGAAGGAGGGGAACGTTTGTGAAGGAGACTCCACTCATTGAAGTTAAAAGTCTGAAGAAGTTTTTTTCGGTGAAGAAGGGCTTTTTCGGAACTACTAGATATTTGCACGCAGTTGATGGGATCTCATTCGCTATACGTAAAGGAGAAACGTTCAGCCTTGTGGGTGAAAGTGGCTGTGGTAAATCTACTACGGGTAGATTAGTGACTCGCTTGCTGGAGCCGAATGACGGTGAAGTGTGGTTTAAGGGTCAAAATATTAGCCATATCTCAGACAATCAAATGCGGCCTATTCGTAAAGATATACAGATGGTATTCCAAGACCCCTATGCTTCGCTTAATCCACGGATGAAGGTGAAGGATCTTGTGGCTGAGCCTCTGCTCATTCATACAAAGCTCTCGTCCAAAGAACGGGATAAACTAGCATGTGAGTTACTAGAGACAGTGGGATTAAATAGTATCCACGCCGAGCGCTACGCTTTTGAGTTCAGCGGTGGGCAGCGACAACGGATTGGAATCGCCCGCGCGTTGTCTGTTCGCCCAAGCTTAATCGTAGCAGATGAGCCTGTGTCAGCACTGGATGTATCGATTCAGTCACAAGTGCTAAATCTGTTGCAGGATCTGCAGGAAGAGTATGGCCTGACATATTTATTCATTTCACATGATCTAAGTGTTGTTGAACATATTAGTGATCGAATCGGAGTTATGTATCTTGGTTCGCTCGTAGAGACGGCGGATAAGGATACCTTGTACGATCGTCCAATGCATCCATACACACAAGCACTGCTATCTTCTGTACCTGTACCCGATCCTACCTTAAAGAAGGAGCGCATTATTCTGAAGGGAGATCTTCCAAGTCCGGTTGATCCACCGTCGGGATGCCGTTTTCATACAAGATGTCCTTCCTGTATGGAAATCTGTAAGCAGCATGTACCGATATTCCGAGAAGTCGAACCAGGTCATGAGGTTGCGTGTCATTTATTTGATGAAGAAATGCTGAAATTAGAGCGGTAACTGAAATTGTGAGATAACTTTACGGAAAAGAAGGGACAGCGATGAATATCTTATTCGATTCCGCTAATGTGGCGGATACTATTGTCTATTTAGCTTATGACGAGGAGTCTTTTCCCTTTAAGCTGGGAGCGCCCCACAAACAGTGCAGCAGTGTGACTTGGTTACATGCTCGCACTGAGGAAGAGTCTGATGTGTTAGCGGTAGGAATGGGAAAGCGCAAGGATATTACGCTTGAGAGGATTCGCCGAGCGGGTGGAGCTGCTGCTCGTGCAATTCTAAAGGAAGGACGCAGTAGTGCTTCGCTGGTTCGCTTAGCATCTAAGGCTATAAATAGGAATAAGGATATTACTGCTGCTGATGAATTACAAGCTTGGATGGAAGGTTGGATTCTCGGCTTGTACCGTTTCCAAACTTATCGGGGAACTACCAAAGTGGAAGGCTCTGTTGAATTACAGCTTCAATCGATAGATTGGCCTGAGCTGTCATCGATTGAATTGGAAGCTGTACGGGTTTCTGCACAGATACGCGCTGAAGGAGCCGTAGTTGCTCGCGATCTTGTGAATGAGGTACCTGGGACACTGAATCCTGATCGTTTTGCAGAATGGATGGCAGAATTTTTCGACCGTGATGATGCTGCTTTGAAACTCCATATCTATCGAGGACAGGAGCTTGTGGAACTTCAGATGAATGGGTTGCTCGCAGTTGGAGCGGGGAGTAAGCACGCTCCAGCCCTAGTTGAAATTCGTTACGAGAGTAACCCTGAATTACCGATGTTAGCACTAGTAGGTAAAGGTGTAACCTTTGACTTAGGTGGCATGAATGTGAAGACGGCTAGCGATATCAGCGATGCACGCATGGATATGGGTGGTGCGGCTGCTGTAATTGGGGCTATGGATATTTTGATACGGAAGCGTGCCAATGTAAATGTGACCGCACTTATTCCAGTCGTTGATAATGTGCCAGATGCTGAGGCGATGTTACCTTCGTCTGTTATCCGCTACCCTAACGGGGTAACTGTTCAGGTTGCGAATACGGATGGCGAGGGTCGACTTATCATAGCGGATGCGCTTATTCATGCCGCGAATATCGGAGCAAACCAAGCTGTTGATATCGCTACCCTAACTGGAAATGTCGGTGCGGCGCTCGGATTAGGCATCGCGGGCATATGGGGCGATGTAGATATGACGCAGAGCCTGGTTGAGATCGGGGAGCGTAATGGAGAACGACTTTGGCCCATGCCGTTAATGGATGAATATGAAGCAGATCTCCGGAGTAATTATGCTGATCTCCGCAATGTTAGTACTTCCCCCTTTGCAGGTGCGATTACAGCAGCCCTGTTTATTCGGCGCTTTGTAGCAGAATCGATGAGCTGGGTTCATATTGATATGGCTGGGACGGTACAGTACAAACAGGATGTAGGTTACTCAGAAGCTGGAGCGACGGGATATGGTGCACGCCTTCTCGCCGATTATGTCATGAAGCAAGTGCATCATTAACAACTGGAAGAGTGGGTGAAAGCTATGAGATTGGAAATCATCGCAACTTGTATGGATGATGCTCTAACGGCTGAGGCGAATGGCGCAGATCGTCTTGAGCTCATTACTGCCATTACGGAAGGCGGATTAACACCAGGGATAGGGTTGGTGGAGCAGGTAGCCAAATCGGTTAGCATTCCTGTCTTTGTTATGGTCCGTCCGCACAGTCGATCATTCAACTATTCCAAGGATGATATTTTGACCATGGCTGCAGAGATCAGGCGGATTGCAGCCAGTGGTGCTTCGGGAGTCGTTCTTGGCGCATTAACACCGGAAAAAAAGATCGATGAGCATGCGCTTGAAATATTATTGCCGTTGACAGATGGCCTACAAGTAACCTTCCATCGTGCTTTTGACGAGCTGGAGGACCAAATTGCAGGTTATCGGACGCTTTGTAATTACCCGCAAATCACTCGTATACTTACCTCTGCTGGACCAGGCCCGGCACCCGAAGCCATTCCCGCTATGCGTAGGCTAGTAGAGGAATCAAGAGGTAGTTCGATTAGTATATTGGCTGGAAGTGGTTTGAAGCCAGAAGGTATTACAACGTTTATTCAACAGACCGGAGTCACAGAAGTACATTTTGGATCGGCTGTTCGTCATGGCAAAGATGCTTTGTCGCCAATCGATCCAGTAGCCCTGCGGGCGTTAGCTAAGAATATTCATTCGAACGGCTAATAATAGATAGTGAAAAGGTGAATGGTTATGCATAAAGCTGAGAGCTATGTAGTAGGAATTGATTTAGGCGGAACAAAAATTGCCGCAGCATTATTCGATTCAAAGGGTACCATGCTGAATCGGGAATTAATGGAGACAGCTGGCGCGCGCACCGCGGGAGAGGTGGTGCAGCGAATGATCGGAATGATCCGCTCTGTATCCGAAGGGCGACCGCTGATTGGAGTCGGACTGGCTTCTCCTGGAGCTGTGAATAGCCAGGATGGAATCGTAATTCACGGTACCAATCTTCCTGAATGGGATAATGTTCCACTGAAACATTGGATGGAGTCAGAACTTGGCATAGAAGTGAAAGTGGTAAACGATGCGAACGCTGCGGCTTGGGGTGAGTATGTAAGAGGAGCTGGTAAAGGCTCGAACAACATGGTGTATGTTACCTTCAGCACAGGAATTGGAGCTGGAATTGTCATGGATGGTGAGCTACTGCTCGGAACGAACTCATTTGCAGGAGAACTCGGTCATAATATTATTGACCCGAACGGAACGGAATGTAGCTGTGGAAGATATGGATGCTGGGAAGTATTTGCATCGGGTACAGCAATTCGGGATATGGCACTGCGGAGTATGGAGAGCAGAACGTCGATGATTACAGAGCTGGCTAGTAGAAGTGGTGAAAAGATTAATTCTCGACACGTCTTCGAAGCGATGGCACTAAAAGATGCGGTGGCTGTCGAGGTGATTGAGCGAACGATTCATTATATGGCGATTGGATTAGCTAACGCGGTACATACGTTTAATCCTGATCGCATTGTAATTGGTGGAGGCGTAAGCAAAGCTGGTGAACTACTGTTTCCGGCACTAAGAGAGAAAACAGAGGGACTTGTCATGAAGCCGTATAAAGGAACTTATACTATTGAATCAGCAGGTCTGAGGGATGATGTAGGTCTTATAGGCGCTGCAGCATTATTTCATACCGTCTAGACTATCTGAACTATTTATCAAAGCTAGCGAAAACGGAGGGGCTGAAGAGATGGGTACAAGAGAAGAAAGAACGAGATGGTTCTTACAGGATAGATTCGGTATGTTCATTCATTGGGGATTATATTCCATTCCAGCACGAGGGGAGTGGATACGTGGAAACGAGCGAATGAGTAGAGAGCATTATATGACGTATTTCGATGAATTTGACGCATCTCGATATGACCCGAAGAAATGGGCCAGCACAGCAAAAGCAGCGGGGCAGAAGTATGCGGTTCTTACGACCAAGCACCACGACGGATTTTGCTTGTTTGATAGCAAGCTAACAGACTTTAAAGCGACTAACACGCCTGCTGGACGTGATCTCGTTCGAGAATATGTAGACGCTTTCCGGGCGGAAGGTATTGCTGTAGGTCTGTATTATTCTATTATTGATTGGCATCATGATGATTACCCAGGATATGGTGATAAAGCACATCCGGATCGGGACAATGAAGCGGCTAAAGACAAGCCGATTGATTTTGATCGATACTTGGAGTATATGCATGGACAAGTGAAGGAACTGTTGACGAATTACGGCAAAATCGACATCATGTGGTTTGACTTCTCCTACGACAATATGACCGGAGAGAAATGGAAAGCAACGGAGCTAATCCGTATGATTCGCTCTATCCAGCCGGATATTATTATCGACAATCGTTTGGGTGGGAATATCCGTGCGGCCGAGCCAGAAGAATATGCTGGAGATTTCTTTTCTCCAGAGCAGATCATTCCTCCCGGTGGCATTGTTGACGTGAATGGTCAATCCATTCCATGGGAAGCATGCATTACGCTTAATGATAACTGGGGTTACCATTCCGAAGATAAAAATTATAAATCAACCCAGCAGGTCATTCGCTCAATGGTCGAATGTATCAGCAAGAATGGCAACCTCCTCCTTAATGTTGGACCAGATGCTAAGGGTGAAATGACACGGGAATCATTGGTTATCCTTGACGAAGTTGGGGAGTGGATGCGCCTTAATGGCGATAGTATTTATGGATGCGGGAAGTCTTCGCTGCCAAAGCCAGAGTGGGGACGTTATACGCAAAAGGGCAACAAGTTGTATGCGCACGTCTACGACCGAGGAATTGGCCCGATCTATTTCCAAGGCTTGAAAGGGAAGATTAAAAAGGCTAGATTACTACGTGATGGTACCGAGCTAAAGGTGGAGGTGCCGTGGATGGCTGAGGAATATTCGGATGTTGACGGTGGAGCGTTTATTACATTAAAAGGGGCTAAGCTTCCCGACGAGATGGATACGGTTATTGAGCTTGAACTTCTTTAAAAGCAGATAGAGTGTCCCATGAGTCATGAATGGCTGCTGGGGCACTCTATTGTTTTTCATTTGATTCAATCACGATTACGACATATACAAAGCACCAATCGGACACAGATGACCCTGATCGCAGTATTATTGCATTTTTGGGATGTCAATGGATCGTATAGACACTATTGGTATGAAAAACACATTGATGAACCTCTTTCAAGGGAATAGCTGCGCTGGAGTCCGAAACTCTGTTTAAAAGGCTGGAAATTCTCCAATAACGTCCTCTGGGTCCGTAACACTTAGAGGGTGCTGACTGACACTGTGAAAGCTGCTGAAGCTGTTGAAGCAGGCAGTCAGCGAATCAGAATACAAAGCAGCGATTCTCCAAATAACAGGAGAATCGCCGTTCTGTGAATACTAAAGGCGAGCCTTGCGGAAGCCTTCATATATATTGAGGACCGCAATTAAAATCAAGACCGCTATTCCTCCACCTACTAGCCCCGTCTCAAACTGGTTAGCTGTAGTGGTTAATAAATTAGACATGTAGTTAATGAATTCTTGGTTAAATACATTCGGATTTATAAGGATAATAGCGAATACAATAAGCACAATGAGCTCGAGGGCCGTATTACATAATGCTAATTCTCTAGTCCATTGTCTCTTGATTAATTTATATATAGTTAATGCGACTTCTAATCCGATCACAATAAGAATTAAAGGCCAATAATCAAGTAACACATGCTGATTAAAAGCTGGGGCTACGAAGTTAAGTGCGTCTTCACCGCCTCTATAGACTCTGATCAGGTGTTCAGCATTAAAATAAACAGTAGCCCAAATGGCAGTCCACAGTAAACTTCCGAACACTTCGAAGCTTGTAATTGCTTTTTTCTTATGGACAAGCGCGATATCCTTCAAATCATCAGGAGTCCATTTCCTTAATTTTGTAGTAAGTGGATGACCTTCCTTTCCTTTATCCGCCCGTTCGATAATAGCGAACACAACAGTTATCCAAAAAAAGACTTGGATTCCTACTTCAAGGAAGGTTCCAATTCCTCTACTTATAACTGCAGTAACAATATCCGCAACTGTTTTATCGCCGCTATAGCCAATCAAGTAATCAGCAACCAGAGCGATTAAAGAAACAACTACAGCGATCGGTATAATCATTTTTAATAACGTAACATATAAATCGAAATAGCGTGGGCCGATGAGATACATGGGCTGATCGCGATACTCACTAGCTAAAATAGCGGGATTGCCCAATTTTGTAAGGACGGCTTTTAGCTCTTTTTCGTCATAATCATCCGGTAACATATCCTCGATTGTAGATCGTAATTCAAGAGCGATATCCTCCCGATTTTGTTCCGGTAACCTCCGAGTCACTTCATGAATGTAAATCTCAATTAGATTCATGGTCATCCTCCCCTTGTAATAGGCCGTAGAGTTCTTTCGAATTCTTAAGCCATTCTTCCTTTAGCTGTAAAAAAATTTCTACGCCATAGTCACTTAGAACATAATATTTACGGGGTCTGCTCTCGGATGTGTCCCAGCTGCTCGTCACTAATTCCTGTTTCTCTAATCGGCGAAGTAATGGATATAGGGTGCTTTGATCAATGGTGATGCTGGAATCCTCCAATAATTGAACGAGCGAATATCCATACTGGGGTGTTCGTAATTGACTTAAAACGGCTAGCGTTAACGTACCTCTCCTAAGCTCTGTGATTAAAGAATTTAATAAAGTACTCATTCACCCACCTCATTATTTAAAATATAAGGACTTATAATCTCTTATAAATTGTTCTTATATTTTTGGTTTAAACGCTTGCT
>NZ_CDRJTB010000066.1:0-38078 GCF_976954365.1 Paenibacillus sp. Marseille-Q9583 | reverse complement strand
GTAGAATCTACGGATTGTTTTGCCAGCTTATCGCCGGTAATACTGCCTTCTGGTAACAACTCCGAGCTTCGTATTTCTTTGGCTAGATGCACTAAGGTAATTTCACCGTAACCGATATGACGACCTTCTATTGTATCCGGGGCCAGATGACTACCATCCACACTTCCAGGGATTAGATGATTTGAATTTACAGATTCTTTCGCCAGCTTTTCTCTGGTAATACTGCCGTCTGGAAGCAAGTCTGCGCTACGTGCATCTTTGGCTAGATGAGCTAAGGTGATTTCACTGTGCCCGATATGGCGGCCTTCTACTGTATCCGGGCTCAGGTGGCTGCCATTCACACTTCCAGGTATAAGATGATTTGAGTTCACAGATTCTTCCGCCAGCTTTTCTCTGGTAATACTGCCATCTGGGAGCAAGTCTGCGCTACGTGCATCTTTGGCTAGATGAGCTAAGGTGATTTCACCGTGCCCAATATGACGTCCCTTCACTGTATCCGAGCTCAGATGACTGCCATCTACGCTTCCGGCCATGAGATGAATAGAACCTACGGATTCCTCAGCGAGCTTCTCGCCGGTAATACTACCGTTAGGCAGTAGCTCAGAGCTAAACGTTTCTTCTGCCAAATGAGCCAGTGTGATTTCACCATGCTGAATGTGACGACCTTCTACTGCACCCAGCCTCAGATGACTTCCGTCTACACTTGCAGGTACTAGATGAATAGAATCTACAGATTCTTCTGCGAGCTTCTCTCCGGTAACACTGCCTTCTGGCAGCAAGTCGGAACTACGTGCATCTTCGGCTAGATGAGCCAGCTTGATCTCACCATGCCCGATATGACGTCCTTCAATCGTATCCATACATAGATGGCTGCCGTCTACACTGCCCGGTGAAAGATGCTGGGAATCCACAGCCCCTTTGGCCAGCTTAGACCCGCTAATGCTGCCCTCCTGTATTTGAATCGAAGAGATGGAATTAGGAATGATATGACCATTTCCGATGGACAACGGCCGGATATGCGCCCCGCCGATACTTCCCGGATTCATATGTCTGCTCTGAACCGCACTATCGCTAATGGATTTTGAATGAACTGCATTCACAGATAAATGCTCTGCCTGAACTGCCGACACTGCTAATTTACTGGAATCTACGCTTCCATCAGCAAGCTTAGCCGAAGTGACCGACAAATCACTAATTTTATCCGTCGATACACTTTCGGGGGACAGCTTTAACGATGTCACCGCATGATCAGCCAGATGATGTGGCTGCACGGCTCCAGCGGCCAAATGAATCTCTCTCACCGCAGCAGAAGCCAGCTTATCTCCTGAAACTGAACCGGACTGAATCGCCGAAGCAGTCACACTATTTTCTCCAAGATGTCTCCGTTCCACGGCTCCCGTAGCTAAATGATCTTTATCCACCGCAGCGTCCTTTAAAGCACGCCCGCTCACGCTGGCATCGGCCAAATGCTTCTCACCCACAGCACAAAAAGCAATATGCTCACCACTTACCACTTCGCGAGCAATCGTGCTTCCGATGACCGATCCCGCTGCCAGTTTAGCCGAATTCACCCCTCCATCCGCTAACTTGGCAGATGTTACACTCTGTGGACGAAGATGTTCCGCACCCACTGACTCTGAGGCCAGCTTTTCTCCAGTGACAGCATTTGAGGACAGATGATGAGTATGAATAGCTTCATCCATAAGCTGTTCCGAGCCTACCGCTTCCGAAGCTAAATGGGAGTGATTCACAGCCTCACGTTCCAGATGGTTGGAGGAAATGGCTTGCATAGCAATTTGCGGTCCGCGTATAGCGGATTTGGCAATATGTCTGGTGGTTACAGCTTCATCTGCTAGCTTATGTGCGAGTATGCTTTGATCAGCAATCTTCGATGAGGTGACCGCTTGCTCAACCAGCTGTGCAGTACCTACCGCACCCTCCGATAGCTTCAAGAAAGAAATGCTTCGGTCAGCCAAATGGCGGCTCGAAATTTCTCCATCGCCGATATGGGAACCGTGTACGCTTTCTGCACTTAAGTGGATGCTTCTCACCACTTCTGCACCTAGCTGCTTGGAACCAATAGCACCCTCTGCTACATGTGCACCTTCGATCACACCCGGCTGGAGCTGTCCCTTGCCAATCAGCTTGCTGGCAAGCTGCTCTGGACCAATCGCTCCCGGAGCCAAATGTCTGGCAGTGATCAGAGCATCGCTAAGATGGCGCCCCTCAATAACAGCATCAGCCAGCTTGGAGCTGCTTATTTCTCCATCGGCTATAATATCGCCAGATACCGCTGCCTCAGCCAGCTTGGAACGGTCAATACTCCCGTTTGCGAGGTGGCGGCCAGTGATACTGCTACTTCCTATTTTTTCACCAGTAACCGCGCCATCTTCCAGTAGATCCGCCGTAATAATCAGATCGCTCAAATGACGACTCTCTATAGATTTATCTGCAATTTGACCGCCTCCGATAATCCGATCAGCCAGCTTCTCTGGACTAATACTGCCGTTCTTCAGCTTCTCCCCACTGATGGAATGATCCAGCAGTTTACCACCGCTTACGCTACCTTCAGCTAAATGCTCACCCACAATGGATTCAGGCGCGATTTTCGAAGAAGTAACTGCCTTGTCCGCGATATTGATACTCTGCACAGCGTAATCTTGCAGCCATGGTGTACCAATAATGCCGAACTTCAGCTTAGAACCGTCAATGGTGCGTGGAGCAATTTTGGCTCCAGTAACCGCTGCATCTGATAGATCATCTGTATAAACAGGCTGAAACCGTTCTTTCTCGGGAGCGAACCATATGGTTTCAGGAAGATTATCCACCTGTTTCTGAAGCTGCACCTCCACCATAGGCTCCGGCTGCAGGACTGGAGCTGAAATGAGTTCCTCTTGAACTTGAACGGCTTCAGCTACTCCTCCTCCACTTACCTGAACTTCCGCAATCTCTGAATTGCTGACTCCGTCACTGATACTCCCTGAATCCTTAGAGCTGCTTTTGGTATCCAGCATACTCAGTTCCTCTGTATTGGGATTATCTACAAAATAAAGTCGTTTTTGTGGACTGCGCGGCTGCTTTTTTTTGGAACCCCTCACAAGCAGTCTCCTCCTTCCATCTATTGTTTCTCCTAGGCATCATATGCAGCGGTATGGGCTGATGACACCCTTTTGCGATAAGCCCTTTATAAGATTCTGATGAAATTTTCACTTTCTTATATCAAGCAAAAATGCCTTCGGCGTCCTTGTTAGGACGATAAGCGTTTATGTGAGAAATATAAGAATAATGTATAGCGTGAAACTTATACCTTCTTATATTTTTAAAAAAAGGCTTCTGCCGCCGCGCATTCGTCCACCCTGACATGCGGGTACAAACATACAATGACTAGAGTAGTAAAAACGGGAATCACGTGACCGAAGAAACAGGAGGAACAAACATGGGGCATAAGCTCGTTGGAATACTACTAAATGCCGATATGCACCGGGGCGTTCCCCGGCTAAAAACAGGACAGGAGTCTCTATCCAATTATGAAGAGGCGGCCGCTGCATACGGCTTAGTCCCCTGCTTTCTGAAGCTCGCGGACATCGATACAGACTCAGGCTTCAGCGCCGCCTATATAAAGGGATCTCATGGATATAAAAGCGTAGTAGTTCCTACGCCAACTGTCATCCATAACCGGGCCATATACAGCCAGAATAGCCCAGGAATGCAACGTCTGCTGCGGCACCATCCTTTGGTGTACAATACTTGCAATCGATACGGCAAGGATGAGATCCATGAACTGCTTGAGCAGCATGAAGAGCTGCGTGAGGTTATGCCAGCAACAGCTGGCGTATCTGGACTCAAACAAATGATGAATCGTTACCCCGATCTTATTCTTAAACCTTGCCGTGGAAGCATCGGGAATGGGGTCATGCGACTGGTTCGTAAAGGGCCTCAGCGCTGGAGCTTAAATTATCTCTCCCCCTCCATGCGGCGCTGGATAAGTACTCCCGTATATCAGGGGGCGCTGCCAAAAATGCTCCGGGCACGCCTTGCCTCTGTCCCTTATCTCGTGCAGGAACGTATTCCCCTTGCTGAGATTGAAGGACGTCCCTTTGATTTACGCGTCACCGTTCAGCGTGGCTGGGGAGGCGATTGGCAGGTTACCGGTCTCTTTGCTAAACTAGCACCCCCTGGGGGGTTTGTCTCTAATATAGCCCGTGGAGGAGAAGCGTTAAGCTCTTCCTTTGCCCTGGAAAAAGCCTTCTCAAGAGCAATAGCGGCCCATATCCGTATGGCTGTCGAAACACTTAGCCTTGTTATAGCTCGTTGTCTCGAACAAGACCTTCCAGGGCTGGCCGATATTGGACTGGATATAGGTATTACAAAGGATGGTCGCATCTTCTTCATAGAGTGCAATGGCCGCGACCAACGCTATGGATTCCACAAAGCCGGCCTTACGGAGATTTGGAAGGAGAGTTACCGAAGACCTATGGGATACGCACGTTTTTTACTAGAAAAGAACAGCCTCATATATAACAGTTATTGATTTGTCTCCTATTCTATGTCAATATAATGCAGAGCAGATGGCGGCCACATACGACCGTACTGCTGTATTATGGAAGGGAGATGGGCATGGTAAAACAATTGCTGCGGCTAATGACCGAGCTATCCTCGCACCGATGGCTTTCACGGTTAATGGGGTCTTTTTCTCATAGTAGACTCAGCCGTTTTCTTATCCCGGTATTTATTAAGACTTATCAAATCCCCTCCGCCCAAGCGGAGAAGAATCCTGGAGAATATCTCACTCTTAATGAGTTTTTCAGCCGCCGGCTGAAGCCTGGCATGCGGCCTATTGCAACCGATGCTGACGCTTTAGTTAGTCCCGTAGATGCAATGATTACTGCTATGGGTGACATTTCCTCTGGTACGATTATGAATGTAAAAGGGCAGGATTATAAGATCGAGGATCTACTGAATCATTCTCCGCATCTGGAGCTATACAAGAGAGGTTTTTTCTTCGTCCTTTATCTAAGTCCTACGGATTATCACCGGATTCACTCTCCCCTTACTGGACATAAGGTTGAGAGTGATCATATTCGTGGACGAGCCTATCCTGTCAACGATTTCGGCATGCGACATATGAAGGGCGTACTGAATCGCAATGAACGTCTTATCACGTATATCGCCGGAGACTACGGAGAAACCGCAGTAGTAAAGGTAGGCGCGATGAACGTCAGCAGCATCGGGTATACGGATGCTAACGCTACCGAGTGGCAAATCGGCGATGATCTAGCCTATTTCGAGTTCGGCTCCACTGTAGTACTGCTTATGGAGAGCGGTACTTTTACCCCTAGACCCAAGCTTGAGGTCAACACGAAGGTAAAGATGGGGGAATTGCTGGGGACGCTGCATCGGCCGCTTTAGTAAAGCTACGATATAACAAAATAAGGGTATCCCTAACCGATTGAAAATCGGCGCCGGGATACCCTTGTTTTGTTTATTTCACTTTAGAGCTTGTTACGCTAGCATAGTATTCCAGTACATTGTTGATGATCACAGCTGCTTCAGCTCTTGAGGCCGAAGCTGTCGGATCCATTTTTCCACCGCTGCCCCCATTTACAATACCAAGATCTTTGAAGGCATAGACCGCTTCTTTAGCATAACCCGCAATAGAAGCATCATCTGGGAAGTCATGGTTAGTCGCTTGCGGCAATTCAACATTAAGCTTTTTCAATGCATTGAATAGAATTACACACAGGTCCTGACGGCTAATGCTGCTATTAGGAGCAAACATGCCATTACCGATACCATTGATCAGTTGATTAGAAGTCCCAATCTCAACATAGTTTTTATACCAAGCATCTTTCAGAACGTCAGTAAACTGCTTTTGATTCTCGCCCATGCTGAAGTTGAAGCTTTTTACTACCATGGCAACAAACTCGGCACGGTTTACCTTCCCACTTGGATCAAAGCTTCCGTCTGTGCGTCCGCCGATAATATTTCTCTCCACCAGCGCTGCAATCGCAGATTCTGCCCAGCTAGGAATTAGAGTAGCATCTTTAAACTTATTCTTAAGCTCT
Source organism: Paenibacillus sp. Marseille-Q9583 (assembly GCF_976954365.1). NCBI lineage: Bacteria > Bacillati > Bacillota > Bacilli > Caryophanales > Paenibacillaceae > Paenibacillus > Paenibacillus sp. Marseille-Q9583. Next base: position 32,013 of record NZ_CDRJTB010000066.1, on the reverse strand, counting down.
TGTCTGATTAGCTCCGGTGTCTTCGTTTTTCCATCTGTTATCGGAGACTGAGGCTGCTGTTCTCCAGGTTTTACGACTTCTCCAGGAATCGATGGTACTGAAGGTACCGCTGGGGTAGTCGGTGTTGGTGTACTTGGTTGACCACCAGCTCCACCGCTGTAAGGTTTAACGATCACAGAGATCTGTCCCTTCAGGCCAAGCGGATTAGCTATCCCCTCAGGGAAGACAAGATCCCCCTTGATGGTGTACGTTCCTTCCGTATTCCCGTTATAGCCTTCCTTGTTCCACTGAACAGAAACGACCTTATTCATCCCGGTATTCAGGGTTACTGATACTGAAGCTGGTAGCTCCAGTGCGTCAAAACTGGTACCATAAGCAACGCTTTTACTTGCTAGTGCTTGCACTGCCGTGATTTCCGGTATCGTAATGACCTCCGGCAGTACTTCGATCGTAATGGATGCCTTCAGGTCTTTGGGATTGCTGACACCTTCCAGAGGTACTAGCGCTCCTTTCAGGATATAAGCTCCTTGCTTATCGCTATTGTAACCTTCACTATTCCAATCGATGGATATCGCCTTTGTCTCACCGTTGTTCAAAGTAGCTATGACCGATGATGGTAGCTTCAATCCATTAAATGGAGTGCCGAATGGAACGCTCTTACTTTCCAAATCCTGCACTTTGACAATCTCAGCGACACGAATCACTTCCGGCATTACCTGAATGGTGATGGAAGCTTTCAGATCATTAGGGTTGATCATTCCTTCTTCTAATACCATAGTACCGCTCAGCATGTATGATCCTTCCACATTGCCGTTATAACCAGCAGGGCTCCATTTAACAACAAGTTCCTTCTGCTCATACGTATCAAGCGTTACTGTAACTGAAGACGGCAATTCCAACTTATTAAAAGCGGTGCCAAATTCAACATTTTTGCCCTCCAGCTTCTCAACCTTAGTAATCTGGATAGGTTTAGTGCCTTCTGGCAGTACAACCACTGTAATAGAAACAGTTTGATGGGTACTATTCAACACACCCTCAGGAAGCTCAAAGCTACCTGCCAGCGTATAACTCCCCGCTTTTCCACCGTTGAAATCTTTACTATCCCATTGTACAGGTAAGTGAATTACCTTTTTGTTGCCCAATGTAGCTTCCACTGTAGCTGGTAAATTCAATTCTCCTGCAGCAGTTCCGAACGGCACACTCAGCAGTTGCGGTTGAACAATCGATATAATTTCTTTAGCATGGGTATCTTCTGTCCATTTGGCATAATACACCGTGCTTATGTTCATTACCGTTTCTACGGTTAATGCATTACCAGTCCCTTCTTTATTATCAAACCAGCCAGCAAAAATGTAGCCTTCACGTTCCGGTACCCGAGGTAAGGTGCTTAATGCTTCACCTTTAAATGCGGTTACTTTGGTTGGAGCCGGTGAGTTCAGATAATTCTGATCGAAGGTGACTTCAATCGGATCAGCATAAATGAGTTCAACATATTGTAAATTTGCATTTAATCCGTTAAAAATCATATACACATTTTGTTTTCCAGTCACTTTGGTTCTATCTAGGAAGGTTTCCGCTGTCAAATAATGATCAATGTAAGAATTTCCAGGCGTTTGTTTGGTGCTTGCCATTCCATAATTCCCCCAAGCAGCGCCTGCTTTCTGAGCAAAACTAATGCTTGCAAATTCATTACCAAGTTCAAAAGAACCCCCGCCGCTGTAAGCATCAGCGTATGCTCTTCCTTGTGTAGTAGCTCTTTTAACTGGTTTACCCGTATTGTCAGCCTCGGTATAGAATTTAAAAGATGGAGACGATCCGCCTTCACGGGCATACTGCACTCTTACTTCCACAAGATTAGTCAAGTCAACCTGACCGAAATAAACAAGGTCATTAGAATTGACATAACTCATGGCGTCCGTACCACTTTCGAATCTGAACTGGGTATTCGTTGCATAAATCCATGGTGCATTATAAGGATAGATTCTAATACCGTTCTCTACTTTCAGCGTTTCTCTCGGAGCAATATGGATTGGCATAGACGATAAGCTCAAATCTGTTATAACCGCTTTCAAGGAAGCTATGGCTTCTGCAACAACCTCGTCGTTAATCGGCTCAGCAAGAACAGCCTTAACCTCATCCAGCACAGCGTTGAATTTGAGCTTTTTGTAAGCTGTGTATGCATTCATATCGATATTTTGAGCAGCCTTGATATCCGCATCTAACACCGATGTGTCTACATTGTCCTGCTTCAGCTGGAAGGTTAGCCAGTTCAGGTCAATACCAGCACTTTCAAATACAATTCTAAGGGTATGTTCGCCCGCCGACAGCTGAATATCAGGAATTCTAAAGGTTTTCCATACCCCTTTAGTCGTGGTGAGGTCGAAGGTACCCAGTAGCTTATCGCCATCATAGATGCCAAAGGACATTTGGGCGACATCCGATTGGCTAGAGCGAATTCGTGATGTGACTTTGTACATGCCTTCTTTCTCCACATTTACCTTATAGGAGATGGCTTCTCCCTTACTTGTATTGGTGTAGCATAATCCGCCGTCTACATCATTACTGCTTACTGGCGTGATTATCGGAGTAATTGAGGCAAATTCCGTCTCAGCTACCTTCAATTTAGTATTTTTCCCAATCTTCTTTACTGCCAAAGCTACATCACTGTTGATTCTGACATAATCAAAATCAACAACAAATGGATCTGTAAGATTCTGACTTCCATTAGATGCAAGTAATCCAAACTTCGGATTGGCATAATTCGCAGTTGTACTGCCAAGTGAAATATATTCCTTGCCGTCAGCGCTGACATAACCGGAATAGCTGTTGCCTATTTTTTTCAAACGTAAATATAACTCTTTCTTTTCTCCAAAAATACTGGTGAGCTGACTGGCAGACAGTTGTCCAATGGTAACAGGCTCCGTACCTCCGGTTTCTTTGGTCATACCGATGATCTTGCCGCTACTATATTCATACTTCACCCAGATATAGTTATTGTTATCCTGTGAAGCCGTGATGCCGACGCCGTTATAATTTTGATTTGGCGCTTTGCTCATATTAATTTTCACTGTTGCTTCCCAGTTGCCGAAGGCCTCCTGCTGGAAATAGTTCTTCAAATCTGCATGATCACTCCAGAAGTCACCTCTTTCAGCGATGATTCTCAAATTGCCGAGAGCAGTGCTTAAAGACCAATTTTTGTTGTTTTCTGTATTGGTAGCAGTCTCTTTATTAATCGTCCAGAAGTTGCTTAGATTTGTACTATCGAACTCATCGCTCTGTGGTGTCGTACCAAACTGTATCACATAGGAATTCGCCTGATCGGAGCTGATACATTTGATTGTCACTCTTTTATTGATGAGATCTACGTTAGCCGTCGCTTTTACACCATCATTCGTTTCAAACGTAACTTCAGGTAAGGCGGCCCCGTTACTGAGACCTACATCATAACTGAACCTAGTCTGTGCAAACCCCTCAAGCGGCTTACCATCAATCGAGATATTCTTTAAATAAGCATAGGTCGGATTCTCAAAAATCGGTTCCAAGCCTTCCTCCGAAGAGAAAATAACCTTGTAGATCCGTTTCCCTCCTCCGGCCGAAGCAGTAATTACAGCAGCCGGTCTATCTTTATCGGCTTGTCGTATACTTACGTCTACACCAGCTATCGCCGTAGCTTTGACTTCAGGATAACTGCTAGTCTCAGTCGTTTCACCAAAGGCTTTATAGTCGAGTTTCAATGGATTAAATATTTTGATCTTTTTGCCGCCAACCGTAATATCAGAGAGCTGTGGATCTCCTGATTTGTCCGTATTCACCCGGAACCAATCTCTTCCCGGCGTATAATTGACCACATAATCAATCTTTGCCGTTCTTGCAAAGGCTGGAGATTGCATCAAAAAGTTCGTGATATTCTTGGCAGAACGCTGCAATTCTCCCAGGGTCAGACTGCCGTTAGCAAGCGATGTCACCGTATTAAAGGTACTGTTATTCCGATTCTTATGCGTTTCTGCATAATCGTTCGGAATTACCATGTAAAGGTCATTTTGGGCACGGACCATGGCTTTGCCGTTGGTTTCATCATAACGATTGGTAGTGGCATAGAAGCCCTGATCCTCACTCATCTTCGCCCACCAGTCTGTCATGACAATCCCGTCAAAGCCCCATTCTCCGCGGAGGATGGTCGTATTCAGATCATAGTTACTGGAAGCCCAAGTTCCGTTTACCGGACCATAGGACGTCATCACTGAACGCGCCTTTCCACTCTTCACTGCCATTTCATAACCTTTCAAATAAATCTCGCGAAGCGCTCTTTCAGAGACAAGTGCATTCACAAGATGTCTATCCGTTTCCTGATTGTTCGCTGCGAAATGCTTAATAGTAGGCGATGTACCGTTCTTCTGAAGACCTCTTGTCTGCGCAGCAGCCATGATGCCTGTCAGTAACGGATCCTCTGAAAAATACTCAAAGTTTCTTCCGTTCAGGGGACTTCTGTGGATATTGATTCCCGGTCCAAGCAGCGTATCGATATTATTAATCAGCATTTCTTTACCGAGAAGATCGAACAATCTTTCATTCAGCTCGGTGTTCCACGTACAGGCAAGCATTGTCCCGTTCGGGATACTGGTTGCCTTCTCTGCATTGGTCTCCATCCGGATTCCTGAAGGACCGTCGGCAGCACTGTCGATAGGGAGTCCGAATTTCAGCAGATTTTTAGTGACACCACCAAAAGCCGCAGCGGTTCCGGCAGTAACTTTAGGGCTAGACATCCCTTCCCCTAAAATAATGGCCCCCAGATCGTTGTTGGACAATTGTGCAATGAACTGATCCATAGTCACTTTCTGATTGTATACATCCAATAAGGTATAACCCTTGTCCCCAGTTTGTGGAATGGACGCAGGGAGATTTTGCTTGATTCTTTCATCCAAGTCGGTAGTCCGTGTCGGCACCTTTTCAGTGACAGTGGTAAAAGTACCATTTTCATTCGGTTGTCCTGGTTTGATACGATCAAATTCCTTAGTTGGCGCGAGCGCTTCCTGCAAGGTTTCTACAACCTTCAAAGCATTAAGGCTGTATACTCCTTGCTTTTCGCTGTCACTTACACTGTTGCCTACGTAAATATTATAGTCACCAGCTTCTAGAACATAAGATGAATCATGACCTGTAATTCCACTATCATCATATGAGGCCATATCTTTGGTGTCATATGTGATGGTGATCGACTGTGATTCCCCAGGCTGTAACAGCCGGGTTTTAGCAAAAGCAGCAAGCTCCTTGGCTGGCTTGCCAAGTTTACCTTGTGGTGCACCGTAATAAATCTGTACAACTTCTTTGCCTTCCACCTTACCTGTATTCTGAACAGTTACAGTCACTGCAACCTCATTCTCACCAGCGTTGACATTATCAGTCGTGATCTTGAAATTGGTATAGGACAGTCCGTACCCAAATGGATAGAGCACCTTATCCGGAGCAAAGGTCTCAAAATAGCGGTAGCCTACATAAATATCCTCACTATAAGAATTTTCAGTTTTGCTGCCAAAATGTGCAGTAGAAGGATAGTCAGCAAGTGTAGCTGCAATCGTGTCGCTCAATTTTCCGCTTGGCGTAACGTCTCCGGTCAGTACGTCGGCTACTGCGCTACCGCCTTCCATCCCCCCTTGCCATGTGTACAAAATAGCAGCTTTGGGATAGTTTTTAGCCCATGACATATCGATAACGTTGGCTACGTTCAATACGATGGCCACTCGGTCGAATTTGGCATAGACCCGGTTAAGCATGTCTACTTCAAGGTCTGTCAGCTTATAGGCACCCTTGACGTCCGTATTATCCTTATCTTCACCGGCTGTTCTACCGATGATGACCACAGCTGTATCCGTTTTTGCTTTTGCTGCATCCACAATTTCATCGGTTAAAGGCATTTCTGCCTGTGACCACGGCTCTGCTGCCCAGCCACCACCGCCATTGTTAAAAGGATTCTTTTTGATCCAGTCGGCATAAATCTTCGCCAGATCTTCATTTAACTTGAGACTGGGATTGTTCCGAAGACCTTCCAGAATCCCATTCACATAATCTACCCTTACCGCACCGCCAGATCCTGTGCCTGACTTGTAATAATGCGCTTGTATGCGGCCAAATACCGATACATTTTCACTCATCTTGATAGGGAGCACTTGTTCATTCTCATTTACTTGTGATCCTGCTGGTTTATACTCCGGATTTTGCAGCAGCACAATACCTTCAGCAGCCACTTCTCTGGACACATCCGCTAATCCCGGGAGAGCCTTGGCCAAAACAGGAGAACTGGTACTAGGCGTTATGATTGAGGTTATCAGAATGCAGCAGAATAATATTTTAAGTAAGCGATTACAATTATTCCTCATACTTATCACCATTCCTTTCGATTAAGGTACAGCTTAGGATAATGGGTCATCGTAAAGAGCGAGATTTCAATTAAAAATTTCTAATGCATAAACGTTCGCTTCATAAACCGATAGGATGATTTTACTTTCAGGAAGGAGTTATTCTCTAAGAGCGCTAGCCGCTGTGGAGTAAGGCTTATTCAAGCATCAAGTGTGTTACTGAATAAATCTAAACCGGTTTAGATTTTTCGCATAATTCTTCTAACTCATACTTACAATTTAAAACGTGCGAAAATGTTCATTAATTCCTCCTTTACTTTTTAAACTTACATTGAATACTATCATCAGAAATATCATCCTAACATAGAAAATCCTCATAGATTTATTGAATATACTCATGTATCACAGAATTCAGGTTTTAAAAAATAACTAAAAAGGCTCACTCGGCCGATAACTAAACTTATAAACCGAAGTTATGATGGAGCCATTATAAAACAGCTACATTAAAAATAGCAGGGAGAATCAGCATCGATTAATGCCGAATCTCTCTGCTATAAAAACCAAATGCAAGCTTGTGGACTTTCGTTGAAGTAGAATCATTTTGCAGATAAAAGACTCTCAGTAATGTAATTTAACTGCGCTTCAAGCGTAACGGGATCACTATATGTATCAGCGGTTGGGTCCAGTTGGAATACGTTGCCTGCTTTCACGGCAGGAAGATGCTTCCACAAGGGGTTGTCATAGACGATTTTTGGATCGCTCGTATCGCCAGCCCATGGGCATGTGAATACAATATCTCCAGCAAATTGAGGCAGCTTCTCAAGGGAGATTGTTGCCCAACCAGTGCCGCTGTCTATAGCTTCTTTCTGCGCTTCAGGAGGTGCTTTCAGGCCAAATTCATTATAGATAATTTCTCCACCGCGCCCGTAGCTGTGACCGAATACGAATAGTCCACCGGAAAACGGATTTAGAATAGAAACGGTTTTGCCACCTACAGCTGCTAACACCTTAGGCTTCAATTCTTTGATTTTTTTGTTCCATTGTTCCACCCAAGCTTTAGCTTCGGCTTCTTTCCCCGTTAATGTACCGAAATCAAGCATTTGATCTCTGATAGTTTTTGCACCGTATTGAATGGCTACTACTGGCGCTATTTCGGCCAGCTTGTCGAGCTCTTCCATTCCGGAGAATACAACAATAAGATCAGGGTTCAGCTCTAAAATGTGTTCAAGAGATGGTTCATCTCCAAGGCCTTGAACGCCTTCCAGCATTCCTTCAAAGTAGGGACTGTTTAAGACACCATTCATAACACCAACCGGTTTAATACCTAACGCCAGGAAGTATCCAGTGTCGAAGGCGGTTAAATCGACAATCCGTTTCGGATGTCTGGGTACTTGAATATCTCCGTTACTTGCTTGATATGTAACCATGTCCACTTCGCTGGATGAGTCATTGCTGTTTGATGAAGATACAGCACTCTCTGTCCCATCTACTGAGGAGGTGGTATGCTCAACGGCTTGTCCGCAAGCTGCTAGCAGTAACGTTATAACCAAAGTAAACACAATCAATAGATAAGTTTTTGGAGATTTAAACAAAATAAATTCACTCCAATCGACATATTATATAATGATATTGATAATCATTATCAATATAACTATATAGTATTATTCTATTCTTGGCAATGGAGATTGCGTTAACATCTACTGTATGTACCTTTTGGACATCTACTACACACTAAAAATAAAAGGACAGCCCCATGGCTGTCCCTTAATCTTTTCAAGTCATTATATGCTCTCTTTACACCTGCTACGCCTATTACACATGTCCCTGCTTAGCAACATCACGTGCCTTGGCTGCAACCTGTTCCGGATCGCCTAAATAAAAGCGGCTGATTGGATTAATGTCCTCATCCAGTTTGTACACGAGTGGTACTCCTGTAGGAATATTGAGCTCCAGCAGTGCTGCCTCATCAATATCTTCCATAAATTTGATCAACGCTCGCAGTGTATTGCCATGGGCTGAAATGAGCACCCGTTCCTTTTTACGTACAAGGGGAACGATGCGGTTTCTCCAGAAATCACCCACACGATGAACAGTATCTTCCAGACTCTCGCCTCGCGGAATATCCTCCGGACGAATACTGCTATAACGAATATCATTTCTGGCATACCGAGGATCATTAAGCTCAAGCAGTGGAGGCCGAACCGATAAACTTCGTCGCCAGAGATGCAATTGTTCTTCACCGTATTTTATCGCCGTTTCACTTTTACTAAGTCCCTGAAGTGCACCATAATGCCGTTCATTCAGCTTCCAGGACTTTTGCACAGGAATCCACAGCAGATCCATTTCATCGAGAATATAGTTGAGTGTTTTGATCGATCGTTTGAGTACCGATGCAAAAGCTAGATCAAACGTATATCCTTCATCCTTCAACAGCTTGCCAGCAGCCTTGGCTTCTTGGATACCTTTCTCGGTTAAATCCGGATCACTCCAACCCGTAAACAAATTCTGAACATTGTACTGGCTTTCCCCATGACGTATAAGCACGATTTCGTACATTTTTTCTCTCCTCCCACCTATAGCTCTGGAATTCTGTCACATGTAATTTTTGCGATGCATTACAAGAATAATACTCTCCTTAGTAATAACCCATTCACTAAAATAAAGTACTTCATACAATAGTTCACCGTGATAATCTTTAGTATGGGCGTTTTTTCGCCAATGGAATGTAAGATATGCAACAGAATGCAAAATACCCTCACAGGAATTTAATCTATTGTATCAAATATACATTCTTATATTTCAAAAAAACCGGAAGCCTGTTGGCCCCGGTTATTTAAAGTCTTTGGTCATATCCAGCGATTATATACCTGCTCAGTTTAGAACCAGCTATCTATGGCAAAAGCACTCGATTGTTTTAATCTTCTCAAACGGTTTCTAAAAAGCCCTGCGCCTCCACTTTTACAATCGGTGTTGCAGATTCGGCGTCTGATCATCATCCCATGCGTCTCCCCTTCCAAGAAGTTATGTAAATTCTCTGTAAACGAAACTGCAAAGTATTTACCCTTGGATGAAATAACTGAAACAACGAATGTGAATCAGCGGATCTCAGATGGACTTTTTCCGGTATACTGCTTGAACTGACGGCTGAAAAAGAAAATGTCACGGTATCCAAGTGCATCCGCTACCTCAGTAACATTCATCCCAGCGTAGAGCAGCAAATGCTGAGCACGCTCAATCCGAGCTCGAATGACATAAGATTGAACGGAAGAGCCAGTAAGCTCCTTAAACTTAATTGAGAAATACCGAGGCGACAGCCCTGCACGTGCAGCAAGATCCTCTACGCGATGCGATATCCCGGGATGTTGGCTCACATAGTTCGCTATTTCGTGAATAATCTCTGTTAAATGGTTGCTAGCATAACGTTCTACAGGCTTCACTCGGTCCTCCCTAAGCAGATGAATCATTAGTTGCTTTAGAACAAGCTGCCCTTCTTCCTCAGCCGCGTACGTATCCACTAGGAACAGCCGGACGTAACGAGCAAGCAGATGCTCAAATTCAACGGTTTCTGCAAGTACGCGATAGGGCAGCGGAACATCCGTCACCTCTCCGGTGACATCAAAATGAATATATGTAAGGACAAGTGGTCTTTGCGGATTATGAGTAGCGCTTGTATGGTCACCCGGACGGAACAAGAAGCAGCTCCCCTTGCCCACTTGGAAGGGTTCACCGTTACGAATAACCGTCCCTTCCCCGCTCCATACATAGAATAAATCATAATTTTGCAGCGACTTCTCTCTTTTTTGCCATTTCCAGCTTGGTTCGCACACAATCTTCGCCAAGGCAGGCAATATAACAAAAGAGGATGGCGATGCGTGCAGCATAACGTTCCCTCCCAAAAGTTTTGTTAGCATAATCTACTTGAGTTACTCCGCAAAACTCACTTCGTAAGCATTCACTTCGTTTTGCTTCCCATCCCCACCATCATAACTTGTCATGTTGCACTTTGTACATCTTCCCACGCCAAAAGCAGGCGCTTTATTCCTTCCTCCAGCTCCACAGCATTCAGATGGGCAAAAGCAAAACATGCGGCTGGCTCCCCCGGCGAAACTTGATATAACGCCACATCTCTGAAATCCGTGCCGCGCCTGCGCGCTGCCGCCCGGAATGCTACGAACTCTTCTCTAGTGCGTAGCCACCGCGCATATACTTGCAGCCCCGCATCGCCAGGCAGCAGCTCAAACAGCTCATTAAGCTGTTCTGACAGCATCGCCCTAAGGATGCGACCGCGTTCACCATAAATGCGGGTCATCCGACGCAGATGACGGCCATAGCCACCGGTATTCATAAACCGTGCCAATGCCCGCTGTTCCAGCAGTCCGACTGGTAAAGGCTCATATAGCGCCTTAGCGGCGATCGTCGGCTTTACCAGAGAGGGTGGAAGCACAGCAAAGCCAAGCCGAAGGCCAGAGAACATTGTGTTTGAAAAGGAGCCAATATACACGACCCGTTCTCCACGATCTAGCGCTTTTAATGGCTCGATTGGACGTCCCGACCACCGAAACTCACTGTCATAATCATCCTCAATGATTACCGCTTCATGTCGCTGCGCCCATTCCAGCAAGATACGCCTCCGTTCCAACGGCAGCACCACACCTGTAGGAAATTGGCGACTTGGTGTAACAAACAACAGACGCGCATCCCAATCCTCAGGAATTAGACCGCTATCATCCAGCTTTCCTACCAGCAATCGTCCCCCATTGATCTCTACCGCTCGGCGAATCCCATGGAAACCCGGATCCTCGACAACCGCTTCGCCCCCTGCATCCAGCAGCAGCTGGGTCAAAATAACGATGCCTTGCATCGAACCGCTAAACAACACGATATGCTCTACATCCGCACGAATCCCGCGGGTAATCCGCAGATGCGCAGCGATAGCTTTGCGAAGCCCTTCATCTCCTTCGGGAGGACAAGTGCTTTGCAGCAAACCGCCTTCTTTCCCTCCAGCATACGTTAGCGCACTGCGCCATTCAGCGTAAGGAAAGTGCTCCATCCGCATACCACCGCTAAGGAAGCTTACAACATTCTTGCTATGCTGCTCATACAAGGGTGTCGGGCGCCTGAGTAGTCGTTCTCCCCATGCCGAAAGTGGGATCGTTCTCTCAGATGCAGGGCCTCCCCCAGCATCATCTGCCACCTCACCCAAAGTCACATTTTCACGCTTATTATCTCCAGAAGCTGAAACAAAGCTATCTTTTGATACGAATGTCCCCCGTCCAGTCACAGTCCTTACATAACCATCAGCGAGCAACATTTCATACACCTGCGAGACCGATCCGCGCGACAAGTCATAGTGCATAGCCAGACTTCGTGTAGACGGCAGCTGAGTGCCACCCGGGAGAGTTCCCTCCAATATTCCAGCGCGAAGTGCATGATATAACGCTAAATATTTGTAGCGGTGTATCGCCAGATATTGATCGAATGCCAGCGTAATATTCATTGTTTCCCTCCTTGGCCAGCAAGTGGTCCATTAAAAACTATCTTAATTGGTCCTTTTTAATTGTCAACTACTCTACTATTCTTGAAAGAACATCTACATCGGAGCAAATGCTCTACACTATTAAGAAAAAGGACGTGATCCCTATGCGCAGAAAAGAATTTCAAGTAGATCAGGAGGAAGAATTGATCTCTTTTCTAGACGGAATGAGCTTCGGTTTTCTCGGTACAAGCGATGAACAGGGGCTACCGCGGGTGACACCGCTGAATTTTGTATATACAGATGGTTGTTTCTATTTCCACGGTAGTCATGCTGGTGGCAAAATGAAGGCGATCCGCAATCAGCAGAAGGTGTGCTTTACCGTAGCGGATGAGTATGCACTGATTCCGTCTTATTTTAGCGATCCAGAGATGGCCTGCCCAGCAACCGCATATTTTAAAAGTGTTACCGCCTATGGCATAGCCGAGCCCGTCGAAGACATTAGCGAAAAAGCCATCGTACTCTCCTTATTTATGAAAAAACTCCAGCCCGAGGGCGGCTATAATCAGATAGATGCTGAGGACCTTAAATACCGTCCCCGTCTAAAGGGTGTCGCGGTAGTGCGCATTACCCCAGATGAGATCACGGCGAAGTTTAAGTTTGGGCAGAATCTAAAAGAAGAAGGACGTTCCGGGGTCATTTCCGGCCTATCTGAAAGAAATCATCCACGTGATGAAGAAACCATTGAAATGATGAAAAAATACTGCCCCTACCACTCCGAATAATAGATAAGGATAAACCAGTTTCTCGTTCAAAATAAGCGCTACGTATAGTGTAAAACTTAAACTTCCTTAAATTTTAAAAAAACGTATCTTTCCAAGTGACGGTTGCAAGTGGCGGTGATATAATGTTAGGCAATGTTAACAGTATGTATCCCCAAAGAACCCTGGAAGGATGAAACTGATGAATCCACTAGCTGGACAATTAAACGAAAGTATCAAAGCAGGAAATGAACATGTATATGATATGCTCTCTACGCTTGGCAAAGAAATTTACTTCCCTAAGGAGGGTATCCTGAGTCAATCTGCTGAAGCAGGAGCTCACGCCAAGAAATACAACGCAACCATCGGTATTGCTACCGAAGGCGGTGTACCTATGCACCTCGGCGTCATTCAGGATAAACTTTCCGCTTACAGCCCTAAGGATCTGTATAGTTACGCTCCTCCAGCAGGTAAACCAGAGCTGCGTACTGTATGGCGTGAAAAGATGCTGCGCGAAAATCCATCGCTAGAAGGTAAAACCATCAGCAATCCTGTTGTAACCAACGCACTGACTCATGGGCTTAGCATTGTCGCTGACCTCTTCGCTGAGCCAGGTGACGCTATCATCTACCCAGATAAGAACTGGGAAAACTATGAACTAACCTTCGGAATTCGCCGCCATGGGGAGACCGTTAACTATCCGCTTTTTACAGAAGAAATGACCTTTAACAGTGCGGGTCTTGAAGAAGCACTACTGGCTCAAAAAGAACGCGGAAAAGCGATCGTTCTGCTGAACTTCCCTAACAATCCTACAGGATATACTCCAGGGATTAAGGAAGGCGATGAAATCGTCGCAGCTATCCTTCGTGCGGCTGAGGAAGGCATTAACGTAGTTGTCGTAAGTGATGATGCCTACTTCGGACTGTTCTTTGAAGACTCACTAAAGGAATCATTATTCGGTAAGCTTGCTCATCTGCACCCACGTGTGCTTCCAATCAAAATTGACGGTGCAACCAAAGAAGAGTTCGTCTGGGGCTTCCGGGTTGGCTTCATCACTTATGCCTCGGAAGATAAGGATTTGCTGGCTGCATTGGAGCAAAAAACATTAGGCATCATTCGCGCCACTATTTCCAGCGGTGCACACCCATCACAGACCTTCGTATTGGATGCACTGAAATCTCCACAATTCGAAGAACAGAAGGAAGAGAAGTTCCAAATCATGAAGGGCCGTGCGAATAAAGTAAAATCACTGCTCGATAGCGGCAAATACGGCGATGATGTATGGACGTATTATCCTTTTAACTCCGGCTATTTCATGTGTCTGAAGCTGCATACTGTTTCGGCTGAAGCTCTGCGGCTTCACCTGATTCATAATTACGGACTGGGCACTATCGCTCTCGGTGAAACAGATCTGCGGATTGCTTTCTCTTGTATCGAAGAAGAACAGCTCGAAGATCTGTTCGATCTTGTATACGCAGGCGTTCGTGATCTGGAAAAAGCTTAACAAATCTTTCATATTCCTTACAATCAGCTCCGTTTCTACGGGGCTGATTTTTTTCTGGACTCCTCCGGCATTGGCCTATACATGCTTCTCTCTCCGCACATACAATACGATGTACTCAAGTACAACACACACCGAAAGGGGAATGAACATGAGCGAAGAAGTAAGAGGCGGATTTAACGGTTGTTGTGGCGGCGGATTCACAAGCACTGGCGCCATTCTGGTTCTCTTTATCCTGCTGGTAATCATCAGCCGTTCACTCTTTGTCTAACTAGAGATGACTGTCTCGGGAGAGAGCCTTGCGCTCTTTCCCTTTTCCAGTGGTACACCTCATTCCCCACACAAAAAAAGGCTCCCTCATCCGTAGAATCCTCTACTTTTGAGAAAGCCTTTTTTATTGTGAATGCATTCCTTACAAATCCTCGTCAACCATCCGTGCCGCTTTGCGGGACAAGTATCCCTTAAACAGAAAGGATACCAGAATCCCTGCTGCAAATGTACCAATCACTGGTAGTAGGCGGTCGCCTATAGAGGCTAAGAAAGGTAAACCAAGAATCAGTGCCACTACCAGATGCGCGCGGAATACGAATTGCGTTGTGTTATCCGCCTTACTGCCTTCAGGAAAGGGATACACTGTCAGCCAAAAAGACTCACTGTGCAATTTGCGGAGTGCCGACAATTGTACACCAATAATGAACAGGAAGAACAAATAGATGGCGGTACCGAAGTAGCTGTCATGATTCAACCAATTCAGCAGCAAAGCCAGCACCGAAATCCGCATTATGATTCCGAAGATATCTCCTCGGGCGAAGCTTTTGGTCAGCAGATAGCGGTAAGCCGTCTCCTTACGCCAAGGCAGCCGAGCCCCCCATTTGGAAAGATAACGACGAGGATATACCCGTTGCTCACGGCCCGGTACATCCACGAACCAACCCAGAACCATCAGGGCGCGTCCACCTTGATTTTTTTCCATGGCGATTAGTCTTTCCCAAGGTACGGCGTGGCGTCCAGGTACGGATAGTGCAACAAGATAGGCTGCTGCTAATAGCGCCATAAATATCAGGCTTCTACCGGCAGGCTGCCACAACCAAGCGGCAATAATTAATCCTCCTACTGCCCAGCGTAAGAAAGTAAATATGCCTGCCATCGGACGCGACAACATAGCTATCTCTTTCCATAAGCCGTAACTCGCGATTAGCTTCACAGCAATCAGAATCAATATTGTAAATAACAGCCGCTTAGGCGAGTCATCTGTACGTATGTACAACGGCCAAAGGGTAATGAGTACAAATAACAATCGAACAATCTTCCATACGTTACCACTCACCCACGAAGGTGCGAAATATTCCTTCATTCGATGTCCTTGAGGCAATAGAAAGATCGTATCCGGAGTCTGCAAATAAGTGCGGAAGCTGCTATTTACTGCTGCAGGCAGCAGTATTGCAAGCATAATCCAGCGGATGGGAATGCCTTCAGGCACATTCTGTAACAACGATGTATACCAAGCAGAGAAGACAATCAACACAAAGAGGAAGACCATAGCTACGCCGCTTTGAATGATATATCCCACATAAGGAAGCATACTTCCCATGAATCGACCTCGCCGCGTGCGCCGCAGCTCTTTCAAATCCATATTATTTCCCTCCCTGAACCAGCTCGTAGAACAGCTGCTCCAAAGTCAGCCCCTGTAGTCCAGTGGTTGCCGCAATTTCTGCCAGCGTTCCCTGAGCAATCACCTTACCTCTATGCAGTACAATAAAGCGGTCGCAATAATTCTCAATGGTAGAAAGAATATGAGAGCTAAGCAGAATAGAGGAACCTGATTTTTTCAGATCCATCATGAAATCAAGCAGAGAGCGAATCCCGAGCGGATCCAGTCCTAAAAAGGGCTCATCGATCACATATAACGCAGGGCGTGCCACGAAAGCGCACATGATCATAACCTTCTGCTTCATCCCTTTGGATAGATGAGTCGACAACGTGTCCATCTTATCTTCCATATGGAACAGCTTGGCTAGATGTAAGGTGCGAGTTTCGTAGTCACTTTGTTCTACCCCATACGCTCTTGCTGTAAATTCAACATGCTCACGTACTGTCATTTCATCATACAGAAGAGGCGATTCAGGTACAAAACTCAAAGCATTGTGATATCCGATGGGATCTTCAGCACGAGTCTTGCCCTTTACTGTGATATCGCCCTTATGGGGCGACATCAACCCTAGAATATGCTTCATGGTCGTACTTTTTCCTGCTCCATTTAAACCAATTAAACCAACCATTTCGCCAGGCTGCACCTGAAGTGCAATATCATGCAGCACCGGCTTATTCAGGCTGTATCCACCACTGAGGCCCGTAATTTGCAATACGGGAGAATTATTCATTGACCGTCACCTCTCGGAGTTTTGTCTTTCAACCACTTTGGTGCTCCTTTATTCTTACGGTTCTTCTCACGTTCCGCATTGCTGCTGCGTTTGCTTCGTGCAGGAGTAGCACCTCCACGCGCGCCTGCAGAAGGGTTCACACTGCGCTGAGAATCGCGCTGTGATTCTACGCTTGCCTCATTTGTCTGGATCGTTGCCAGTCTTTTAACAGGTTGCTGCTCTGTGCTGGTTGTAGACGGCTGAGTTCCCGCATTCCCAGATGTTCGCGCCTGTGGCTTACTGCTGCGCGGAGAAGAAGCATCGCGGCGTTGTCCGCTGCTCTCATTTCGTCCCCGTCCACTATTCAAAGCGTTGCGCGCTTCATCTGCTGCTAGCACCTTGCCACCGACCATTTCCCGCTCTTCAAGGGCAATATCCAGTTCACGCGCAAATTTACGCATAATAAAGGTTTGCTGCTCTGTCACAATCGTTACGGATAATCCGCGTTTTCCCATCCGACCCGTACGACCCGCACGGTGTACATAATGCTCGGAATCAAAGGCAGGATCGAAGCTAACTACCAGTGACAAATTCTCAATATCCAGTCCTCTGGCAGCTACATCACTGGCAACAAGCACACGGAACTTCCCTTCACGGAAACGTGACAGTACATTACTGCGCGTTACTTTATCAGCATCACCGTAAAGTGCGGCTGCGGTCAGTCCAAGATGGTTTAGCTTAGCCTCTACCTCTGCAATATCATCAGTCGCATTCACGAACACAATCGCCTTATCTGGATTGTAATGACGGATGACCCGACGCAGCATGTCTATTTTGTTGCGTTCTTCAGTAACAACGTAGTGATGCTCTAAACTCTCTGCTGTCATGACACCAGGAGCAATTCCAACCTCTGCCGGGTTCTTCATTTCACGATTTGCCAAGGCTTTCGTCTCCGGACCAATGGTTGCAGACAGCATAACGAGCTGGCGTGAACGCAGTGCGCTGCTAACAATTTTAGTTACCTCTCCGGCCCCGCTTAGCTGAAACATTTGGTCCGCTTCATCTAGAACAATTGTGCTGACTTCATGCATCTTTAACTTGCGAAGACCAATCAATTCGCGAATCCGGCCAGGAGTTCCCACAACAAGCTGTGGATGCTCACGCAGTTTGTCAATCTGGCGTTTGATGGCTGCCCCGCCAATAAGACCCATTACTCGAATCCCACGGTGTTCGCCATAACGTTCCGCCTCACGTAAGATTTGCATCGCCAGCTCCTGTGTAGGGGCGAGCACCAGCTTTTGGACCACCTTCTGCTCCGGATTGATCGTTTGAAGCAGAGGCAACAGATAGGCCAAGGTTTTACCCGTTCCAGTCTGGGAAGCAGCAATAACATCTCTTCCCTCCAGCAGAAGTGGAATCGTCTGCTCTTGTACAGGGGATGGAGCGTTAATACCGAATTCCGACAATCGGGCAACTAGGTCTTCCTGAATGCCGATAGCCGCAAAAGAAGCTTTATTCATAAGTGTAATTCATCCTTTTCGCTTGAGATAATATCTTCATTATATGCCAAAAAGGCCTCTCCACCAAATGGAAGGCCAATAATGCTGACGGCAGGCTCTATTTTCTGTTCATCGCATTATAAGTAAGCTTGTCCGCCAGGCGAGGAAACAGACCATAAAGCCGAATACCAAACCCTGCCAGACCCGGAAGATCAATCTCTTCTTTGCCAGTTTCCATGACCTTTACGATCTTGGAAGAGACATGTTCTGGTGTCATCATCATCCGAGCTACGCTCTTTTCATAATTGCCGGAAGGGTCAGCCGTTTTGAAAAAATCAGTGGCAATGGGACCAGGGTTCACAGCCGAAACGATGATTCCGCTCTTCCGCAGCTCCTGACGGAGTGCATTCGTGAATCCGAGAACAGCATGCTTGGTGGCTGTATAGGCTACCGATTTGGCTGTACCGATCTTCCCTGCCATAGAAGCCACATTTACGATCTGGCCACTTCCCCGCTCTAACATATGTGGAACAACAGCCTTCGTACAGCGAACAATCCCCATATAGTTAACATCCATCATATCATCAAACTCATGAGGCTCCATCTCTGTAAAAGCGGCGAATTTACCGTACCCAGCATTATTTAGCAAAATATCAATTCTGCCGTAAGTCGCCAAAATTTGAGCAAAGGTCTCTTGTACACCGTCGGCATCTGTTACATCGCATGTATACAGTCCAAAAACGCCCGGAATACCGGCCGCTGTTTCTTTCAACTTCGCTTCGGAACGTGCCAAAAGGATTGGAATCGCACCTTGCTTACTAAGCATTTGTGCGGTTAATGCACCAATACCGCTGGATGCTCCTGTAATCACAACAACCTTATCTTTAAGTACCATAAAAAGTATTTCAGCTCCTAACTCTTGCCTAAGAGATCATCACCTGAATATCCATCTCTCCAACCCCATCCATCAACAATGGAATACTAAGTGCTCTGCGAGGCAAAAAGGACATGCTCTCAAGCTTCATAATTTGGGGAGGACTTATATCCACTGAGACCCCCTGATTATATAGAATCGTACTAGCATTTCCACTGATCATATTGCCCAGCTCTGAAATTGCACTCTGACCCATCTCATCCATCTCTGTAATCACATAGCCACCCATCATAATCGATACCATTCGCAAGGCTACCTGCTCTGCGATACCAAATATAATATTTCCGCTCAGCTGGCCTGTCATTCCCACTTGAATCCATATATGATTATCGATCAATTCAATTTCTTTGATGCCTAAATTCCCAGTGGAAGGCGAGACCTGAATCACTTGTTCTATAACTGTCCGTGCAGATTCTAAAAACGGATTAATTACTTCTGCTTTCATGAAAGTCCTGTCTCCCCCTTTATCGTGCTTTAGTCATATACCAAAAGTCCCAAGTAATATGGATTTATTATACTTTATATATCGGCACAATTCAGCAAAAATTAATGTACATGTCGAATTCGAACCCAAGTTTGTTTATGTTGCAACATTGCTCTGTCGGGTATTATCTCCTATAATTTAAATCAAATGCCAACATGGAACGTAATATTTCACCCCATCACTTTTATATTTGCTTGTCCAAAGGAGGTATTCCATGAACATCAGCCAGCTGGAGACACTAATAACGATCTCCAAAACGATGAGCTTTCGCAAGGCCGGAGAACTGCTTAACTTGACCCAACCAGCGGTTTCAGCACAAATCAAGAGCCTTGAAGAAGAGTTCAAAACACAGCTGGTTGACCGGAAC
Source organism: Paenibacillus sp. Marseille-Q9583 (assembly GCF_976954365.1). Taxonomy (NCBI): domain Bacteria; kingdom Bacillati; phylum Bacillota; class Bacilli; order Caryophanales; family Paenibacillaceae; genus Paenibacillus; species Paenibacillus sp. Marseille-Q9583. Next base: position 12,281 of record NZ_CDRJTB010000066.1, on the reverse strand, counting down.
CAGCCTGTTACGTTAACCGATCGAGGAACTGTATTTCTGGAGCATGCGGAACAAATTGTGACGATTGTCGAGGAGCTTAAACAGAGACTTGCGGACCTTGAAGATAATCCCCAAGGACATATTATTCTCGGCACTACTACCTCTATCGCCATTCAAATTTTACCGCGTATTTTGTCCTATTTTAAAGACCAGTTCCCTCATATCAAAACATCTATTTCCTCTATGTCCTCGTCTCAAATTTATCAACATGTCGAGAATGGCATTGTCGATGTCGGCATTGGCTATTTGATCGGACGTAGTCCGAGTATGACTACTTCCATTCTTTATTATGATACATTCGAGTTGGTGGTCTCACCTAGACACCCCCTGGCTCAAGTTAAGACTGCGGGTATAGAAGCCCTAAACAAAACCCCGCTAATTCTGCTCTCACCGGATACAGTGGGCCGTAAATTTGCTGACGAGGTATTCTCCAAGCATGGCATAGAGCCACAGGTAATTATGGAACTGACCAGCAGCGAGGAAGTGAAACGGATGGTAGAACTCGATTTAGGTGCAGCCATTATTTCCAAGCAGTCAGTGACCGCTGAGGTGCGAGCCGGTTCCCTCAAAATTGTGCCTATTATTGAATTGGAAGTCACGCATCCTGTTGGCGTCATAACGAAGTCTGGAAAATACGTGAACTCAGCCATGAGACAGTTTCTCAGCGATCTCAAAGGTATGCCGGAGACACAATTTATTGGGTCTGAATAAAAAACACCCAAAAGTGGAATCGATACTTCTGAGCTAATTGCATAACCTTGTTTAAAGGAGTTGATCTTGATGAAATTTGACCTGCATACACATCATTTTCGCTGTGGCCATGCCGATGGAACGATTAGAGATTATATCGAAGCCGGAATTTCAGCAGGTTTAGGGGTAATAGGCATTTCAGACCACACCCCATATTTCGGAAGCCCATCCGAGCAAGCTTTTCCTCTAATTGCTATGGGTAAGTCCGAATTCTCAAACTATGTTGAGGAAGTCCTCTCCCTCAAAAAAGAATACGAAGGTGTAATCGACGTTCTGCTAGGTATTGAATCAGACTACTTCCCTGAGCATGCCGAGCTTTACCGCAAAACATTATCCGCCTACCCTTTTGATTATGTGATTGGATCGGTACATAGTGTTGGTGGCGTCAGTATCTTTAACAAGGGTCGCTGGAAAAGGCTTAGCAAAAATGAACAGATTCGTGTGAAGTCTGATTATTATCGATTGATTGCTGATTCCGCCCGCAGTGGCATGTTTCAAATTCTCGGACACATTGATGCGATGAAGGGAAATTATCCTGCTTTTTCAGAAATTCCTGCTCCAAAGCCAATTGATGACTGTCTGCAAGTAATTAGTGAATGCGGCGTGGCGATCGAAATTAATACCTCAGGCGGAACCAAGCTGGTTGGCGGTTGGTATCCATCAGAAGATATACTGGAGCGTGCACATCATTTTGGCGTTGAGGTTACTTTCGGTTCGGATGCGCATAAGCCGTCCCGAGTCGCAGAAGACCGAGATGCGGTAGCTGCACAGCTGAAAGCGATAGGTTTTACACATTGGGTTTATTACAAGCAGCGCGAGAAAATTAAAGTTTCACTGTAAAGATTTCTTATATTTTGAACAAATGCACCAAGCGTTATTGGTTTAGGGGTGGGGTTACCCTCCGTTAAACCAATCTCCGCTTGGTGCATTTTCGTTTATTTATAGGTTATCGCAAGTAAACCCTTGCTGCTTCAGGGTGCGCTTCGCATCCCCATATTCCGGGTTGATATCGTAAAAATGAGCAATCGTGCTCGTCCAATCTCTCTCCGTTAATCCCTGCTGCTGCATATATTCACGGTGGGTTTGATTATACGCCTCCAGGAGGCCTTCCACATCTGGATTGTATTGTTCCTCATGAAACACCGCTTCCAGCGGCAGCCGCGGCTTCTGTGCGGTCTCTTCGGCTGGATAACCGACACAGAGCCCGACGATAGGGAATACGTACTCCGGCAGCTTCAATAGATCAATAACGCCTGCTGTATTGCGCCGGACACCCCCAATAGGGATGATCCCGAGTCCCATGGATTCTGCCGCTGCAATCGCGTTAGCCACTGAGATACCGACATCTGTAGCTCCAACGAGCAGAGCATCTACATCTTTTACCGCTTCAAAAGACTTGCCTTCCACTTTACTTGCTAATTTCGCTCTATAGAAGTCCATGCAGAACACCAGAAAGACGGGGGCTGCTGCTACATGCTTCTGATTGCCGCACAAGACCGAAAGCTGCTGCTTACGCGCAGGATCCTTGATAGCTATAATGGAGACCTGCTGTCCATGAACCCATGAGGGCGCTGCTTGGGCGGATTCGATCATTATCTTTAGCTTATCCGGCTCCACTTGTAGATCAGAATACTGCCGGAAAGAACGGTGATTCATTAACGTCTGTATTACATCATTCAAGATGTTACGCCTCCTTCTCAATTCATTCGACTGTTTGTTAATCATAAACGATCGGATCAGGTCCTGACAAAAAAAATGGACCCGAATCATCGGGTCCCAAAGCAGTATATTTTTAAAAGGGGGTCATGTACTTAGTTTAACCGGACACTGTTAGAGTTTCATAACGGCATTATTTCATTTGTGTAACAATGTGAATACTTTCATTACATCGTCCAAGGAGCCTACTCTGGGCATCACCCGCTCCAGCATCATGCCGTTCTTAAGCATCACACGTTCGGATCGAATATTATCTCCTCGGCAGCGCCCTTCGATCCGTGTGATTCCAAGCGTATGAACACTGTAATTTAAAAATAAGCCAACCGCCTCTGTCGCCAATCCGCCTCCCCAGTACGCCGGGTCTAGCATATATCCTAAAGTGGCCTTGCCCTCACGGCGGTTCCAATGCTGTAAAGCAACAATACCGATCAACTTCTGCTGCTCCTTCAAATAGATACCCGCATGTAACGCACAAGGATCGAATGCGAATAACATCCGGTTCACCAGCTTCTCCACCTGAGCAAGGTCTGATCCAGCTCCGGTGCGTATTTGAATATGTGCCTGCACTTCTGGATAGGAGAGCAGTTGCTGCAAATGACAAGCATCCTCGGGCGGAATCATCCTAAGGTCAACCGCCATACCTTGTTGCGTCTGGAACGATACTACCTCATAAGTGCTCATACTCTCTCCTCCTCCATGCAGCTAAAATATCAGCCTATTCATCCGATGAATGGTGCAATGTCAGCACCGTTAATTCAGGCCTACATAGAAAACGAAAAGGCATGACTGTTTCGCCAAAACCTCTATTCACATACACTGGCATGCGCTTGGTATCTGTATAATACAATCCATTTATGTACTTTTGAGACCCATAAGGGGTGAATGGCGCACCTACAAACGGCAGGCGAATCTGTCCTCCATGGCTGTGCCCGGATAGCTGTAGGTGAAAGGAATGAGCCTGTGCTATATCAGCATAATCCGGTTCATGCATCATCAGAACGGTAAAGGTTCCTGCAGGCACACCCTTGAGTGCCTTCACAGGGTCAGGCTCGCCATGAAGCAGATCATCCAGTCCGGTCACAGCCATAACTGCTCCTCCTCTTTTTAGAAGATAAGATTCATTCCTTAGCACCCGGAACCCAGCAGATGTAAACAACTCGATAATTCGCTTCGTATTCTTGAAATCATGGTTGCCTAGCACCGCATATTTTCCTAGTGGAGCATTCAGCTCTGCCAATACAGGTATGGCATCTACAAGATCCTCAGGGTTGCTGTCCACGATGTCGCCTGTAAAGCATATAAGATCCGGTTCCTCCTTAGCGATACGTTCTGCAAGTCGAGCCAGATCACGGGCATCCTTATTAAACCCAAGGTGAGTATCACTGAAATGGACAACCTTCATGCCTGAAAAAGCAGAGGGAATATCTTTGAAGGACAACTTCAGCTTAGTTACCTGAATCCAGTTGGGCTCCCCTTGCCAAGCGTAACCACTTGTGAGCAAGCCTGCGCCGATTACAGTAGCCGCACCTCGAACCAGGAATTGCCGGCGGGTCATTGTTGTCTTGCTCTTAGATCGACGTCCAGAGGCGCTAGAGTGGGTGCCTTTACCTGAATGATTATTTTTCTTATTGGGAGAAGCCCCAGACGATTGTATCTTCATACGGAGTTTCTCCTTCCCTTCAGCTTTCGTTTAGAGCCGTCAGTACAATTCTACATTCTTCCTCTGGCGTATCACGGTATGCGGGTGCGATGCCTCTATTAGCAATTTCTGATCGTTGGACTCGTTTCAGCATAAAGGCTACTTCCACCGTCTTCTTGAAGGGGAAAGGATCCAGCACTAACGTTGACTTATCTTTCCACTCCACGGTTATCGTACGACCTGACGTAAAACTGAAATCTTCACTGCCAGAGAATCCTTCACGCCACCATGGATGCTCCTCAGATTTCGGACTACCCGGTTCATTTAAAGCCAAATATAGAGATAAGTCATCGCAAAATTCTAAAAGACGAGCATCATAATACAGCTCATCCTCACCAATCGGTTTGGATACTTCCAGCGCTCGGTGAATACGGGATCTACGTTCCTCTTCATGCGCTTGATACAATTTCAGCTCTGGATTATCCAGTCCCGAAATCTTAATGAGTCGTTCAAAATGCAAGCTGCACAGGAGCGCTCCATAGGCTGTCCGCTCCTCGATCTCATCAAGTCCTCGCTTATAAAAGGTCAGCTTCGGCACTACAGGAAAATCAATAAAGGTGTAAGGCGCGTGCTCCGCATCGTTCCAAAAGGGCGTCTCATCCAGATCAATCCAGCCCCGGTCATGTTCAGCTACCGCCCAAAGCACCTCATCCCGACGTCCTTCTTCTGGCACATGCTCTTCCTTGAACCAAATGGCAAGCTCTCCAGCTAACTTCCCGTGATCATGCTGTTTAACCATTACAATTGCTCCATCATGCTCCCGACAAATCACGATTATTCCTCCCTGTTGTTCCATACCTAACGTACGTTAACAATGGATATTATAGCATATGCTATTCATTCTTCTGAGCTAGACGAATTTCCTATTCTCTACCAATTATAAACAAAAAAGCTATCCTCAGCGAATAAAAATCCACCACTCAGGATAGCTCAAGATTAAAGATCTGGCGGCACTACTTATTACACACCTAACCAGCGTTTGAACATATGTTTTGTCGTCTGCTTATTAATTTCTGCAATGGAGGTGGTAAGAGGAATACCTTTTGGACAAGCGCGCACACAGTTCTGTGAGTTACCACAACCGTCAATACCGCCATCTTCCATCAATGCGTCCAATCTTTCATCCGCATTCATTTCACCCGTAGGATGAGCATTGAACAGGCGTACTTGAGAGATGGCTGCGGGTCCGATGAAATCCGTCTTCTCGTTGACATTCGGACAAGCTTCCAAGCATACGCCGCAAGTCATACACTTAGATAATTCATAAGCCCACTGCCGTTTCTTCTCCGGCATACGTGGTCCCGGCCCAAGGTCATACGTACCATCGATTGGAATCCAGGCCTTTACTCGTTTCAGTGCGTTGAACATCCGAGTACGGTCAATCACTAAGTCACGCACCACCGGAAATGTCTTCATTGGCTCAATGCGTACAGGTTGTTCCAGATTGTCTATAAGCGCTGCGCAGGCTTGGCGAGGTTTGCCGTTGATCACCATCGAGCAAGCTCCGCATACTTCTTCTAGACAGTTGGAATCCCAGCATACCGGAACGGTGCTGTCACCTTTGGCATTCACAGGGTTACGCTGAATTTCCATCAAAGCACTAATTACATTCATACCCGGACGATAAGGGAGCTCAAATTCCTCAACATAAGATGAGCTTTGTGGATCGTCCTGGCGGGTGATGATAAACTTTACGTTTTTGGGAGCTGTAGCAGTTTCCGCCATAATGGTTCCCTCCTCAAATTGCCTAATTTTATTTCATGAAGCTTGCCTCGCAAGCTGTTTCACTGCTGGGAAATATTAATCCTTCGAATAATCACGGACCCGTGGAGGGATCAGTGAGACATCGACTTCGTCGTAAGAGATTTGCGGGCCGTCTGCAGTCCAAGCTGCTTTCGTGGTCTTCAAGAATTCCTCATCATTACGATCCGGGAATTCCGGCTTGTAATGAGCGCCGCGGCTCTCATTGCGCATAAGCGCTCCCAGTGTCATCGCTTCGGACAGCTCCAGCATGTTCCACAGCTGACGGGTGAATGCCACACCTTGGTTATTCCAGCGTGACGTATCGTTCATATTGATATTGCGATAGCGTTCTTTAAGCTCTTTGATTTTGCCAATGGTCGCTTCCAGCTTCGGATTGTGCCGTACAACCGTCATATTGGCGGTCATCCATTCGCCCAGTTCCTTGTGAATCACATAAGCATTCTCTGTACCTGACATCGCTAGCAGAGACTCATATTTGTCCGTCTGCTTTTTGTGGAAGTTATCATATACAGAAGAAGAGATATCTTGTGACGATTTCTTCAGACCTTTGATGTATTCAACAGCCTTTGGTCCAGCAACCATACCACCGTAAATGGCAGATACCAGAGAGTTAGCGCCTAGGCGATTCGCTCCATGATATTGATATTCACATTCGCCTGCCGCAAACAGACCAGGAATGTTTGTCATTTGGTTGTAATCAACCCACATACCACCCATGGAATAGTGCACAGCCGGGAAGATTTTCATCGGTATTTTACGAGGGTCATCCCCCATGAATTTTTCGTAAATTTCAATAATCCCGCCAAGCTTCACGTCCAGCTCTTTCGGGTCCTTGTGAGAGAGGTCCAAATACACCATGTTCTCACCGTTAATGCCCAGCCCTTGATCCACACACACATTAAAAATTTCACGTGTAGCAATATCGCGCGGCACCAAGTTACCGTAGGCTGGATATTTCTCTTCAAGGAAATACCACGGCTTTCCGTCTTTATAAGTCCAGATACGACCACCCTCGCCACGTGCCGATTCCGACATTAGGCGGAGCTTGTCATCTCCTGGAATAGCCGTTGGGTGAATCTGTATAAATTCTCCGTTGGCATAGTGTACGCCCTGTTGGTACACCGCACTTGCTGCTGTGCCCGTATTAATTACGGAGTTCGTTGTTTTACCAAAAATAATACCAGGCCCGCCGCTAGCCAATATAACAGCGTCTGCAGGAAAAGTCTCAATCTCCATCGTTTTGAGATTCTGGGCACTTATGCCGCGGCATACACCTTCGTCGTCGATGATGGCCGAGAGGAACTCCCAGTTCTCACGTTTCGTTACAAGACCTTCGGACTCCCAGCGGCGCACCTGCTCATCCAGCGCGTACAGCAGCTGTTGGCCTGTCGTTGCGCCAGCAAATGCCGTACGGTGACGCTTCGTTCCGCCGAAACGACGGAAGTCGAGTAATCCCTCAGGTGTGCGGTTGAACATTACGCCCATCCGGTCCATAAGGTGGATGATACCCGGTGCTGCTTCACACATCGCCTTGACCGGTGGCTGATTCGCCAGGAAGTCACCGCCGTAAACGGTATCGTCGAAATGCTCCCAAGGGGAGTCGCCCTCCCCTTTCGTATTTACTGCACCGTTGATGCCGCCTTGCGCACAAACGGAGTGTGATCTTTTTACAGGAACTAATGAGAATAAATGAACATGTGCACCGGACTCCGCTGCCTTGATGGTAGCCATCAGGCCGGCCAGACCGCCGCCCACAATAATGATATTTGCTGTTGCCATGATAGTTCACTCCCTTTATCGAAAATATCAGAAAGGATTCTGGAATGTAGTCCTGAGAGGGCAATTACTTAGATGAAAGTCTTTATGGACTGAGCTATAGAAGCTGCACTTTGAAATTCAGCATCACGGAAAGTGACTAGCGAAATGAGGAACATAAACGTTACAAGAACAAATATACCGAGACAAAGGTAAGAGGATACCCGCTGTGAACGAGGTCCTACCGTGATTCCCCAGCTGATCAAGAAAGACCATAGGCCGTTTGAGAAGTGAAAGCATGCTGCAACGATACCAATAATGTACAGTGTCAACATCAGTGGTTGAGTCACGATATCATGCATCAGACCGCCCAGCTCTTCATGCTCCACACTACCGACTGCCACCTGAACCCGGGTTTGGAACAAATGCCAAACTATGAAGATAAAGGTAATAATTCCTGTAATGCGTTGCAGCGTATAACGCCAGTTTCTTTCAATGTTGAAACGGTTCAAGTTCGGCTTGGATTGATACGCAATATACAGTCCGTATACGCCATGGTACAGCAGAGGAAGCCATATACCGAACAATTCCAGGAAGAAGACAAGCGGCAGGCTATTCAGCCATATCACGCTGTCAGTGAAACCGGAAGCGCCACCCTCTACAGCCGCAAAATTCGTCATCATGTGCTCAATGAAGAAAGCTCCAAGCGGGATAACGCCTAGCAAGGAATGAATCTTTCTGGAATAAAATCCTTTCATACAAAGTAACCCCTTTCCGATTAAAACAGCGTTTTCATTATTGTGTATTCACCGCCGGAACTACATTTGACACAGGATAACGTAGACTATGTCATGACAAAACGTCTATATTTACCGCTATCCTTGGTTTCCCGGACTTTGTTTTCTTTTTCACAAATTGTGAATATCTTGTGTCACTTTTCATGTTACTCCTTTTTCCCTTATAAGGGAATTGCAATCTAATTATTAAACGTTATACAATAAACGCATAAGAATAGATTTTATATGATAATAATTCTCATTTAGAGAAACAACATTTTCCGACAAATCTTTTATTCCCTTATGGAGCAAGAAGTATTGTCTTCATGGCTATGAATTTCGTCACTACTGTTTATATATTGCACTACGAGAGGAACATAAATATGTTTGACGATTTAGATGTTTTTGCAGCGGTTGTGGAGCACTCCAGCTTGAATCGGGCCTCCCGCCAGCTCAATCTGTCCCAACCCGCCCTATCTCGTAAAATCTCCAAGCTGGAAGAACGGCTGGGTGTCGCGCTATTTAATCGTTATGGCAAGCGTCTGGAGTTAACCGAGGTTGGGCGTCTTACTTATTCCTACGCACTTGAACAACGGCAGCAGCGCTCTAAATTTCTGGAGGCTTTGTCTAAATACAAAGAAGGCGAGCCTAAGCTCGTCACCTTAGGGGCATCACTTACCTCATTGCAGACCACTTTGCCTCCACTAGTTAACGCATATATGGAGAAATACCCAACTGCGGAGCTGAAGCTAATCACAGGCCGAACACATGAAATTGTCTCCTCTGTCAGTGAAGGAAAGTCAGATATAGGTCTGATCGCTTCCTCTATTCAAGAACCTGGACTGCGCTGTATTTCTCTGTTTGAGGATCAACTTCGACTGGTTGTTTCTGAGCATCATCCTTTGAATCAATCTGCCAAGCTAACCATGGATGATCTCTCCCGACTGCCTATGATCCTGTTCTCCAAAGGTACCTGGTACCGCCGTCTAACAGACGATCTGTTCCAGCGCTGTGGAATTGATCCAGACGTTCGGATGGAGATTGACTCCTTCGAAGCCATCGTGCGGCTGCTTCCGACAGTCAATGTGGCAGCGTTACTGCCCAAGTCTTATCTGCGTCCGCAGCTGTTAAACGGCGGTGGGCTGGTCTCTCTGCATATTAAGGAGCTGGAGCAGACTCAGCGAACTACCTGTCTGATTTACCGTGACGATGGGAGCCTGAGTACAGCGGCCCGCAGCCTCGTGCAGGTCACTGAAGAGATGTTTCTGACGGAACGAGAGAAATAGTACATACCTCCGAGTGCAACCATAATTAAAAAAAGCCCTCCGTCCTATGTAAAGGACGGAGGGCTTATCTATTTAATCTTGGTTTACAACTTCATCCTCAAATCGATCAATACTTTCATTAGAACCAATGAGTACCATAACGTCGCCCTCACTCAAATGATCATGTGCCGTTGGAGCCACTATAATTCCACTTTCCCGGTTCAGGGCAACAATACTGCAGCCATATCTCGCTCTTGTATTTAAATCTGACAAGCTTTTCCCGTTCATGCAAGACGGAACGGTTAGCTCGACGATTTTATAATCCTTGGACAGTTCAATATAATCCAGCAAATTGGGTGTCACGAGCTGATGTGCCACACGAATGCCCATATCCCGCTCCGGAAAAATAACCCGGTCCACGCCCAGCCTGGACAACGCACGACCATGAAGGATCGAGATCGCCTTGGCTACTACTTGCTTGACTCCAATCTCTTTTAACAAAATCGCCGCCAGAATACTTCGTTCCATATTGTCGCCAATCGCTACAATCCCACAGTCAAAGTTCCGTACGCCGAGCGAGCGCATAATTCCTTCATCTGTAGCATCAGCCACTACCGCATGCGTCAGATGATCGCTCATATCCTCCACGCGCTCCTCTTGGTGATCGATGCCGAGCACCTCGTAGCCCATTTCCATCAGCTCAAGCGCAAGACTTGAACCGAAGCGGCCTAAGCCGATTACTACAAATTGCTGTGCTTTCATTTCGGATTAACTCCTATCCAATAATTATTTTACCTTCTGGGTGCTTATACAATGGTTTACCCTGTTTTGGTCCTAGCGCATACACTAATGTTAATGGACCTAGGCGACCCGCAAACATCGTCAGACAAATCAGAATCTTGCCGATAACAGACAGTTCAGGTGTAAGCCCCATACTTAGTCCCACCGTAGCAAAGGCTGAGGTCGTCTCAAACAATATTGCTAAGAAATTACTATCCTCTGTTGTGGACAGTAGCATTGATACAGAAAGGACCAATAGTAAAGCCAGTAAAGTTAACGTCAACGCTTTATAGATACGCTCCTGCGCCAATCGATAACGGAACAGCACAACATCTTCACGCCCGCGCAGCATCGCGATTACTGCACCAATCATAATGGTAAAGGTCGTGGTCTTGACCCCGCCACCCGTTGAGCCCGGTGATGCACCAATAAACATAAGAATAACCATAAAGAACTGTGAGGCTTGCCGCAGTCCGGCAATATCCACCGTGTTGGCGCCAGCGGTTCGGGGCGATACGGACTGAAAGAATGCCGATAATATTTTGCCGCCGAAATTTAAATTCCCCAGTGTGCGCTGATTCGTAAATTCAAATATAAAAATAACCAAAGCGCCGATAAGAATAAGCCCTGCAGTGGTGGAGAGTACAACTTTGCTATGCAAAGATAATTTACGTTTGACACGAAACTCCACCAGATCCGACATGACAATAAAACCAATACCGCCAGAGACAATCAGAAACATCACCACAATGTTCACTAGCGGGTCATATACATAATCGGTTAAACTCCGGAAATCCCCGAAAATATCAAATCCAGCATTATTAAACATAGACACCGCATGAAATATTCCAAAATAAATGGCCTTTCCCAGTGGCATATCAAACGCCCAGCGTAAGGACAGAAGCACCGCTGCACAGCCTTCTATGACCAAGGAATAAATAAGTACTCTCCGGATCAGTCGAACAATCCCCTCCATAGAGCCTTGGTTCATTGCTTCTTGAAGGATCAGTCTGTCCCGCAAGGAAATTTTGCGTTTCATCATCATGGCAAATAAGGTCGCCATTGTCATAAACCCTAAGCCGCCCACCTGGATAAGCACCATAATTACGGTTTTCCCAAAAATGGTGAATGTCGTCCCGGTGTCCAGCACCACAAGTCCTGTCACACAGGTGGCCGATGTTGCAGTAAACAACGCATCAATAAAACTCACAACATTCCCGCTGGTACTTGAAATGGGAAGCATAAGCAGCAAGGCTCCAATCAGAATGATCGATGCAAAACCAAGCACCATAATCTGAGGCGGAGAGAGCTTCAGAAACTTTGATTCAGAAACCCTGCGAAACTGTGAAGCCACTACGCTCACCCTCTTATCTAAATTTAAAGAATTCCAACAAAAAAAGCACTGGAAAACCAATGCTAACCTTGGTTCCTGCAGTAAATTAGCCTACGAGGTTAGCTGACGGATTCGGACTGTGCAGGCTGCCCTATTCGTTCCTAGAACGAAATTCACCCCTGATGAATAAAGACAACGCCTATGGCGTATACTCATCTTTTCATCACTTCTTATGGTTCCCCCGTTTTCACCTGAAATTCGGCTATATACAATTGCATACAAATTATATATGTTATTTCGATAAATCACAAAGACACTATTAATGGTGATTCATATGAAAAATGCGGTTTGGAGAGGATGTACCACTAGGAGTGCCTTTTCTCATCACTTTTCCGTGTTTTCCC